>JAIRSS010000113.1 GCA_031255315.1 Spirochaetaceae bacterium | reverse complement strand
AGATCGTATTTCCAAGATACAGGCCGGACGTTATTGAAGCGTCGATGATAAAACGCCCGCCGATCAGCAATCTATAGCCGATGCCGGCGTCAAATGATCCGCCAACACCGGTATAGGGGTCAAAGTTTTCTTTGAATTGATCCAGCGCGCCGGTGCTGCCGTCAATATCAATATTAAACGAAACGATGCCAAAACCCGCCTGAAGATAGAAAAATTTTCTAAAAGGGTAAAACCTTCCGTGTATACCCGCGTCAATGCTGCTTATCTTCACGTTAAAACTTTCAGCTTTCACACGGGAACTGATGAACGCGAATTCGGCGCCCGCCGAATAACGATCTGAAATCATGCGTTCATAACCGGCTTTTAATCCGAATCCTGCGGTTTCCGCGAATGTTCTTTCCATTAGCTCTGACAGAAACGCCGGTACAAGAAGCGGCGCTAAATCTACTTTAATTTCGTTGCGAGGTTTTCCGGGAGGAATTACTGAATCGATAGTCTCATTTTCCCGTGCCGTTACAGCCTGGAATACAAAGACGCAAAACGCAAACAGCAAAACTACTTTCTTCATAAGCCGCTGTCCATCCTGTTAATTTCGGTATTGAGGTATGCAACCCTGGCATTCCACCATGCCTTCATTCTGGAGATTTCAGTTGAATAATCCGGTTTATTCAGCCACTGCCATACGGTAAAATTGGCCCCCTGGGATTTTTCCAGTTGAGCTGCTTTTTCATCGATAAACTGTTCGACAGACCGTATTTCGTTATAGTTTTCGTTCCAGACTTCTTTATACCGCTTTACAAAAACGGGATCGTCAAAAAAGCGTTTAAAAAAGGGATGCATCGAAATGTGATAACGGCTTTCTTTAAAATAAATATTTTCGCCGCCGCCTGAATAGTCAAAAGCGCCGTCAAAATCCCACAGAGGACCCAGGCATATTTTTTTGCCTTTATCCTTATACATATAGGCGCTTTTGGGATACGACAATTCCGGGTTTCCAACGACTTCGTTAATGATAAGGAACTTAACAAAAGTATCCATATCTATTAAATCGCGGTAGCCGTTGTCCGGAAAATCACCGGCGAATAAAAGGCGGTCCAGTTCGTTAACGCTTTCCTTTACAAAATCATAACCCGCCGGATCATCCAAATCTTCGGGTGATTTTATCATGACGGGCAGTCGGGAGGCGGCTGAAGTAAATTTCGGCTCTTCATCATAGTAGCTGTCCAGTTCAACCAGAAAGCCGTCGTCTTCGTCAATATTAACCCTGCCCTTGCCAACCTGCACCTGTTCGGTCAAGACATAACTCCCTTCATAAACCCCGTTGAGAATAAGTTCCACGTGGACCGCGTGATTGGTATAGGGGAATTCCATTTTTTCGCCCAGCTTAAACGTAACCGTATTCATTATCAAAGTCGGGTCCTGGTGATTGGCCAGCAAGACCCAGCTTTTTGCTTTTTCATAGCCAAACAGTTCCTGCTTTTTGGGAAACTTTAAGCGATACGGTTTCTTGGGATACCACCATGTATTGTTCCCCCTGCCCCGTATTGTGACAGGCGTTTCCTGCAATTCATGATCAGGATCGTGTCCGCCTCTTATAGAGACAACCGCATCAATATAATTTTCCCGGCTTTTGATGGTCTGGCCTCCGGAGGTCTCTATTTCTATTACTGGCAGACCGGTATTAAGAGTATTCGGATCATAGTAACTTTTTTCAACCTTCCATATATATTCGGTCCATATATGGTCAGACAACATATCGCAACCCGAAATCAGACATCCAATAACAGCTGACGCAATAAGAGCGCGACAAAGATTTCTGTAATTTGTTTTCATATTAATTGTTCTCCCTGGGTTTTATTTCCTGCCGTTGGAAACATACTGTAATTATGATTAAACAAAAAGAGCATTCTTTATGTATTTTGTTTGATAACCGGACATCATGTCGTATTTTGTCCGATATCTGTACAAAAACGGGGAAAATGTGAAGGTCAATGAGCAGTGAGGAATGAGTAATGATATGGCTTGTGAGTGAGGTTGGCGAGAGAGAGCAGGGCCAGGCATGGCTTTGTGTTTGTAGTAGCCGGTATGCTCGCGCTTGTCCATGAATGGCTTAATAACGATATGGATACACCTGTACCGGAGCTGGCAAAAATGCTTGCCAAACTTACATTGGAATCATTGCGGTAGAGAAAAATCCGCGTTATCCTAAAATTCATATTTTCTCGCCCTGATTTAATAGGAAAGCCCCATGAGATATTCACAACGGGAAAGGATTAATTTGTAGTTTTTACTACCGTATGAGTCGCAAGTTTTTGGAATAAAAAAGATGAACTGGTAGAAAAACCGTACGGCTTGCGTTACGATGAACTTGACCAACAACAACGGACGGCAAGAGGGGGGCTTTCCATGTTCCAGTTCACCAATAATCTTTTAGAACAATTTCTGCCCTGTTTCAACAGGGAAGCACGCCGGGTTAATTTTTGCAGCCTCATCATCGGCTCCATTATGAGGCCCGGCATGCGGGGGTAAGTTCGGTTATATCAGCGTTGAGAATGAAGCCGAAACGCCGCACGACCCTGCTGAAGTTTTTTCGTTCCGCCTCCTTCGTAAAGTCCAAAGCCAGTACGGTCCGCAGATTACACCGGATTGCCGCGGATTTTTCGTATTAACAGAGGCTGTTCCAATAGGGCTCATTCCTTGATTCCCGCCATGGCGATACCTTGGGTGATCTGCTGTTCAAAGATGAGGAAGATGATGATCGCCGGGATGGACGCCGTCATGTTGCCGGTGATGGGAATAACCCGGTCCATAGCATAGGTGTTCTCAAAGGTGGGGAGACCAACCGGCAGGGTAAACATCTGTTCACTCATGGCGCAAAGCAGAGGCCAGAGGTAATTGTTCCAGGAGCCGATAAAGGCCAGGATGCAGTTCGTTACCAGGACCGTCCGGGAAAGGGGGATAACGATCCGGGAAAAAATGACGAGGTGTCGTGCCCCGTCAATCTGGGCCGCCTCGATCAGTTCCTTGGGGACGGCCTTGAAAAAACTTACCATAATAATAAGCCCCATGGAACCGGCGATCCCCGGCAGGATCATCCCCGCGTAGGTGTCGATCATAAAGAGGCCGTTGACGGTGATGAACAGGGGCACAATGGTGGCTTCCCCCGGAACCATGAGCCCCATAAGGAAATAGAAAAAGATGTTCCGCTTGCCCCAAAATTCCATTTTGGCCAGGGGATAGGCCGCCAGGGAGGAAACCGCGAGGCCCAGAAGGGTGCTGACTATGGCGATGAGGAAGCTGTTAAAAGTCCACAGGGGAACCCGGCTGTGTCCGATGATATTCATGTAATTTGCCAGGGTATAGGGGGGCTTAAACCAATCAACAAGCTGCCTGAAGGAGGCGCTTTCGGCCTTGAAGGACGCGAAAAGGCCGAACATCAGCGGAAAGAGAAAGACCCCCGCGACGGCGAGGGAAAGCAGGGTCAGAATGATGTTTCCTGGGCTGTATTTACGGTATATTCTCATAACTAATCCTCCTTTTTCCGCTGGAGCCGCAGTTGTATGTAGGAAAGGGCCACCAGAATGATAAACAGGGCATAGGACATGGCCGCGCCGTAGCCCAGATCACTCTGCCGGAACGCGGAATCGTATATGTACTGAATCAGGGGCCGTGTCGCCGAGCCGGGGCCGCCTCCGGTGATTAATTGGATCTGGCCGAAGATCTTGAAAGAGGCGATGGTCTGGAGCAGCAGGATAAGATAGGCTGCCGGCTTCAGCAGGGGCAGGGTTATGCCGAAAAGCTGCCGGGCCTTCCCGGCGCCGTCCAGTTCCGCCGCCTCATACAACTGATCGGGGATATCCTGGAGGGCGGAAACCACCAACATCATGCTGAAGCCGACAGTCCACCAGACCGTGGTCAGGGTAATCACCGTCCAGATAAGCGGGATATTCCGGAGCCACATGATTTCCTCGTCCGGGGCCAGTATCCCCCAGTCGTGGAGCAGAAAACTCAACACCCCGTTATAGGGCTCAAAGAACCACCGGGCGATCCGGGAGATCACCGCCACGGAAAGCACGGTCGGCACATAATAGGAGATCCGCAAAAACTTTTTCATCCCCGTCCCGCGGTTCGCCAGAATCCCCAAACATAGGGGAACCGCCACCAGCAGGGGGACCGAGATAATGACAAACCAGGTGGTATGCCATAGGGCCTCCCAGAAATACCGGTCCTGGAAAAACCGGGTATAATTCCCGAATCCCAAAAAACGGATCTTTCCCATGAGGCCCCATTTGTGGAGGCTCACATACACTCCCTGGATCACCGGCCAAATGACAAACACGGTGTATAATACAAAAAAAGGGAACAAAAACCAAAACGCCGTCAGAGTTTTTGAAAATTGCTTCTTTTCCATCCCATTCGCTGCCTGTAAAAAGGAAACGGGAATCCCTTCCCGTTTCCCGTATAAACCTTAACGCTTAATAATGGCGTTCATCTCGGAGAGAAGGTTTTGTATCGCTGCGGCTGAAGTCGTCTGATTGGACCAGACGGTATTCAGATTTTGAATGATCGCGTCCTTGATGGCGCCGAAGTTGACGTTTTTCGAGGGAAGCACCGCGGTACCGGCGGCCTTGGCATACCCTGACCGGTAGGGAAGAACCATAAAAGCCTGGCTGGACTGGACCGGGATGTGGGAGGGGATCTGCCCCGACTGCGCCCAGATAGGCCCGCCTTTGGAGGCGGCCCAGAAGGCAAAGTCCACCGCCGCCTGGGTATTCGCGGCGTTCCGGGCCTGCTTGACGGGGATCGTGAAAACATGAGCATCCGCCCAGCAGGCGTCATTCGTCCCAAACAACCGGGGGTAGGGCTGGGCGCTGAAATTTAAGCCCCTGGTCTCGCCAAAAACCCCGGTCGCCCAGGTGCCGCAGAAGGCCATGGCGGCGTGCCCTTCCTGGAAGAAGCGTTGATGATCCACTATACCGGGCAGGATATACCCGTCGGTCCAGAGGCTCTTGATATAATCCGCCGCCCGGACGGCGACGGCCTCGTTCAGGGTAACCTGGGTGCCCGCGGCGTTCACCAGAGGGGTTCCCCCCATCTGGAAATAAACGGCCCACCAGGCCCGGTAGGGATCGTCCCCCTCTTGGGGAAGGGAAAGGACGGTTTCCCCGGACTGGAGGGTGGGTTTGATCTTGTCCAGAACCGCCTTAAATTCCGCGGCGTTGGCTATGGAGATCTGGTTGTTCGTTACGGATACCCCGGCGGCATTGAGCTTATCCAGGTTGATGTACAGGATCTCCGCGTGGGTATCCAGCGGTATGGCGTATTTCTTACCGTTATAGGTGATCCCTTCCACCATGGCCGGGGCGAAATCGTTCCAGTTGACCCCTGCTTTTGCCGCGTAGTCGTCCACAGCGACAACCATTCCCTGTTCCACCAGTTCCGGCAGCCGGGATATATGGGAGACCCCGATATCCGGGCCCCGGCGGGCGGCTACCGCGGTACCAAATTTGGTATAGTAATCCGCCCATACCAGCATGATCGACTGAACCTGCCGGGCGGGGCCTGCGGCGTTATAATCCGAAACAATCCGGTCCATCCACGCGCCGTCTCCTCCGGCGAACAGGGACCAGAACACCAGTTTGTTGGGATCCACCGCCACGTCTTCGGGGTTGTTCACCGTACCGTCTTCGTTGACGCTTACCGCCTGAGCGCCGCTCCCGCTTTGCGGCGCGCCTCCCTGCTGCTGTCCAGCCGCAAAGACCAGAGCGGCCATGACAAGCGCCATCATTCCCGCTAAAAGAAATTTTTTCATCAATACATCCTCCAAAAAAAAATATAGTTACAGACTAAACGCTGTACCGCCCTTGAGAAAAATCGCCTTCCTTTCGGAGGCTGGTAAGACAGGAGTAACCCTATCGGTGTTGTATGGGGGGGGGGGTAATACCGTTAAAATTCCGCACCAGGTCCGGCGTGTAAAAACAGGTCGGTCTCATAAGCTCCCGCCTGATTGGAAAGCGCGGTCCATACCCCGGCGAACCTCCGGTTTGCCCTTGCTCCCGGGTATCTTTATTACAGATATTATGTACTTTATTTGCATGATATTTGGAGATTATCATGGAATATGGGGCTTGTCAACCAAATTTCGCTTGATTATCTGGAAAAAATTTTGTAGAGTGTCAATATACATACAATATTTATGGAGCAAATATGAAATTTACCATTCAAGAGGCAACACGATGAAAAGCTACCAGCCGGATTATCCCCGTCCGCAGTTTGTCCGGGGGCCGAATTCCTGGATAAACCTTAACGGCGTCTGGGACTTTGTGTTTGACGACCGGAACGAAGGGACAACGGGGCAATGGTTCCGTTCCTTTCCCGGGACGGGTACGATCACGGTCCCCTTTACCTATGAAACCCCCAAAAGCGGCGTAGGGGATCCGGCCCGGCACCAGGTGGTTTGGTACCACCGGAAGCTCCCGGTTGACCCGCGTACCCGTCGGGATACGCGGGTCGTCCTCCATTTTGAGGGAAGCGATTACCACACGGAACTCTGGGTCAACGGCGATTTTGCCGGCGTTCACGACGGGGCCTACGCCCGGTTTTCCTTCGACATTACCCGCCTTGTCCGGGATGGAGAAAACGATATTACCCTGCGGGTGGAGGATTCCTTTGACACGGATCAGCCCAGAGGCAAACAGCGCTGGAAGGACGAAAGTTTCGGCTGCTGGTATGTTCAAACCACCGGGATTTGGAAAACCATTTGGCTGGAATATGTTCCGCCTGAACATATCGTTTCTGTTAAGATGACCCCGCTTTTTTCCGAAGGCAAACTGAAAATTGAAGCGGATGTCCGGACCGGCTGTTCCGTTCCAGAAGGTCCGGAAACAGGCCCAGCCCCGCCGCTGCTGGAAGCGGCCGTCAGTTTTAAGGGAATCCCTGTTACCAGTATTGTTATCCCGGCAACCAAAAAACACCTGGAGATGACCGCAGATCTGGTGGACACCAGCATCACCGAGTGGGGCTTCTTTAGATGGGAGCCGGAAAATCCCCAGCTTTACGACATCAGTTTCCGCCTCCTTCGGGACGGAACTATCCTGGATGAAGTTCTGTCCTATTTCGGCATGAGGGAAATCCGGATCGACGGCCCCGCCATACTCCTGAACGGCGTTCCCCTGTACCAGCGGCTTATCCTGGATCAGGGGTACTGGAAAGAGAGCTGCCTTACCCCGCCGGATGAGGAAGCCCTTATCACCGACATCAATAAGGTTCTGGCCGCGGGATACAACGGGGTCAGGAAGCACCAGAAAATCGAAGACGAGCGCTTCCTCTACTGGGCGGATGTGAAGGGCCTTTTGGTTTGGAGCGAGATGGCCGCCGCCTACGAATACCGCGACCGGACGGTTCGCAGGGTTACCCGGGAATGGATGGAGATTCTTCAGCAGAACTACAATCATCCTTCGATTATTATCTGGGTCCCCTTTAACGAATCCTGGGGGGTTCCGGCAATAAAGACCAGCCGCGTCCAGCAGTGTTTTACCGAAGCGATATACTACCTGACCAAGTCCTATGACCCCTGCCGTCCGGTAATTACCAACGACGGGTGGGAGCATACGGTTTCGGACGTCATAACCCTTCACGATTATGAGGAACGGGGGGAAGATTTTTTTGAACGGTACTCCGAATACCTGGACGCCATCCTCGGCAACGTGATATACCACAACCGGTCCAAATCGGCCTTTGCCCAAAACTACGGGTACCGGGGGCAGCCGCTTATCATCAGCGAATTTGGGGGCATTGCCTTTAGCGGCGACGCGGGCTGGGGGTACGGGAACAAGGTACGCACCAAAGAAGAATTTATCAAACGCTTCGACGCTATTACCACGGCCATCAAGAAGATTGACCGGATATGCGGGTACTGCTATACTCAGCTTACCGATGTCCAGCAGGAGATAAACGGCCTGATGGACATGGATAGGAATTTCAAAGTAAACCCGGATATTCTAAAGGAGATAAATCAACGGTTAGGGAGTACCCGGTACAAGGAGCCTTGAATGCGTTCCGTTACGCAAAGTCCCGCAGGTTCCCCGATGCCCTGATAATCACGGCGGATGAAGAACCGTATCAACCTGGATCTCTTTCAACCTGAAAAATCAGCGGTGGTTTTGAAGGCCCTGGCCTCGCCGGTGCGGCTTAAGATGCTGTACGCCCTGGTGGAAAAATCCGGGGCGAATATCAGCGAACTCGCCGAGCAATTCCAGCTTCCCCTTTCATCGGCGGCCCTCCATGTCAAGGTGCTTGAGGAGGCGGGGCTCATCTTTACCCAGGAAAAGCCGGGGCTCCGGGGCGCTCAAAAAATATGCGCCATTTTGGCGGAGGATGTTTACCTCAATCTGTTCCATCGAAAAGAAAGCGATAAACCCGTCAGAGAGGTAGGTTATAATATGCCCCTGGGAAGTTACTTTGATTGTTCCGTAACCAAGCCCTGCGGCATTGCCGGACGGCGGACCTTTATCGGGATTGAGGACACGGAAAACGCTTTTTACAGTCCCAACCGCATCCACGCCCAGCTTGTCTGGTTTACCACCGGGTTTCTGGAGTACCGTTTTTCCAATCATTATATTAAATCAGAAAAGATACTGGACGTGAGCTTCTCTTTTGAAGCCTGTTCCGAAGCGCCGGGCTATGATAACGACTGGCCCAGCGATATTACGGTTTGGATAAATCAAAAAGAGGCGTCCGTCTTCCGCAGCGCGGGAGATTTCGGCGGAAAGCGGGGCATATACAACCCCGACTGGTGGCCTGACAGCTCCACCCAATATGGGGAACTCCACCGCCTGGAAATTTCCTCCCGGGGCTGTTTCGCCGACGGAAGAAAGTCCTCGGATTTAACCCTGGAGGACCTCCGTCTTACTGAAGGCGAGTATATCTCATTCAAGATCGGGGTAAAAGAAGACAGCGAGTATGCCGGAGGGCTCAACCTTTTTGGGGAACACTTTGGTAATTACCGCCAGGATATTGTCATGACCGCGAAATTAGAGCGGCGCTAAGACCCTGGTATAGTTTAGCCCCGCCGCATTGTTTGCCGGGGGCGGCTCCTCTTGATGTATCGTTCCATACATCTTCTTTATCTCTCCCGGCAGTCTTTCCCGAATATCCCCTTGTATAATGAATTGATAAGGAATATGATAACCGAATGTATAAATTTACAGGAAAATGTAAATTTATACGGTTTAGGTCAGCACAAACACACTGAAAGAGATAGTGGAAGAATATCCGTATCCGGTCGTACCTGCGGCGCTTGTACCGTGCGGGCGCAGGCGGCCCCGCGTGCGTTGAATAATGGCTGCGGGTATTCCCCAACGCGGCGTTGCCGGATAAGTGAATAAGGGCGTGCTCCCTTAAATATAGAGGCGTTTGCCGGTAGTGTTCCCCGCAGTATGGGCAAATTCCGGAAGTAAGGAGTGTTTGAGTATGGAGAGTTTTTTTGCGGTAGTCGGCGCTGTTTCAGGATTTTTTTGGAATGGCCTCTTTCTGATTGTGCTGGTGGGCGGCGGAATATACCTTACCATCAGGCTCAAATTTTTTCAGATACGGTACTTGCCCTACATTATCAAGCAGACGTTTGGCAAGATACTTGATAAGGGCCGTGGGGAAGGTACGGTAAGCCCGTTCTTTGCGGTTTCCACCGCTATGGCTTCTACCATTGGGGCGTCTAACATCGTGGGAGTCTCGGCGGCCATTGCATTCGGGGGACCCGGCGCGCTTTTCTGGATGTGGGTGATCTTCATACTGGGAGGCGCCACCAAATTTTCCGAGGTGGTGCTGGGAGTTTACTACCGGGAAAAGAACGCCGACGGCCATTATGTCGGCGGCCCCGGTTACTATATAACGAAGGGGTTTCCCATCAAGGCCGTGGGAAAAATTATGGCCCGGGCGGCGGCCTGCGTTTCAATGGTATACTACGTGCCTTCCATTGCGACCCAATCCCTCTCCCTCATCCAAAACGCTGAACTTATAGGCGTCAACAAATATCTTTCCAGCGCCGTACTGACGGTAGTGGTGGGCGCCGTTGTGTTAGGCGGGCTGATCCGGGTTTCCAAAGTGGCGAGCAAGATGGTACCCGTCATGTGCGCCCTGTTTTTTGGCGGGTCTCTCATTGTGGTATTCGCCAATATCGGGAACTTCTTCCCCAGCTTAGTCCTGGTATTTGAATCGGCCTTTACCGGGACCGCCGCTACAGGCGGCTTTATCGGCGCGGGGGTCTCTATGGCTATCCGTATGGGCCTTGCGCGGGCAACCTACTCCTGCGAAGCGGGCATGGGATCGGCGCCCATCGCCCATTCCGCCGCCATTACCGACCACCCGGTCCGCCAGGGGCTTTGGGGTGTTTTTGAAGTCCTGATTGACGGTACCGTCTGCACCTTGTCCGGCCTGGTGGTACTAACCAGCGGCGTATGGAAAGAGATTAGCCCTGACGCAGCCTTTACCATGTCCACGGTGGCTTTCACGCGAGTGCTGGGCAGCGCGGGGGGATATATTGTTACCATCTCCATCTTTCTCTTTGTACTATCCTCTATCATCGCGGTTATCTGGTACGCCGAAAAACTGGTGGAATTTTTCTTCAATACCAAGATTTCTAAATACACCCGGGTTATCTATACTCTCTGCGTTATGCTGGGCGCTTTTTTTGGCCTGGACGCGATTCTCGCGGTGCTGGATCTTACCAACGCGATAATCATCCTGCCCAACATCCTTACCGTCCTGATCCTAAGCCCCCTGATAGTAAAACTTACCAATGAGTATTTCTCCAGCAGCCGGTTCTATCTCAAAGACATCAAAAAGTAACGAGGGTATGTTCCGCCTGAAACCGCGTGTTTCAGGCGGAATCAGCATATCCGGGCGGCGCGGCCTGTAGGCGTATATTCCACGGCAATATGAAAATAACATCCAATTTCATATTGACAAACAGCGGGCCGCTATACTATGATATACCCCGATGGAACACAAACGTCCGGCGAACTATCACACCCGGCAGGGGCAATCAATTCTTGATTATGTAAAGTCCCTGGGGGACGGCCATGTAACGGTAAATCAAATAGCGCGTCATTTTGAGGACGCGAACGCCGCAATCGGGCAGACGACGATATACCGGCATCTTGAACGATTGACGGCTCAGGGGAAGCTGCGCAAAGATATTTTGCACGAGGATAAAAGCGCCTGTTATCAATATATACACGATGAGAAAAAATGCCGGGAGCATATTCATCTAAAATGCGAAATTTGCGGCGCTCTCATCCATCTGGACTGCGAATTGCTGACCGAAATCGAAGAGCACTTTCTGAGCAGTCATGATTTTCACCTCAATATGCTAAAAACTGTTTTTTACGGGACCTGCAAAAAATGCGTTCTTGCCACAGGCTAATGGTCTCAATCGTGGGGGTATGCGGAGGAGGGCGCGGGCTTTTTCCCCGCCAGGAACCAGCGGGGTACCGCGCATACCCTGTGAGCGGCTCAAAAGGGTTTTGGAAACTCCTTTTGCTGTGGGGCGTCATGGCCGCCGTGGTTTCAGAAATCACTATCGCGGTTCCGCCGGGTCATGATTGCAGCGGCGAGGGGTGTCCCGTATGCCTTCTGATACAGCAGGCGGAACATTCCATCCGGCTTAAATGCGCCGCCGCTCATTCCGTTTTTTCTCCAGCCGGGTCTCCCGCCGCCGCCCTTATTTTGCCGGTTGCGGTTTTCCCCGGTATTCCATTAAGTTCGATCCGGTTAAAAGTGAAAATGAACCGATGACGGACGGCGGCGCGGTTAATCCGCGTATTATTGAGGCTTTCCCACCCTTCAGCCGTAGGGAAGGCTCTGGTACTACCGGCTGATACTGGTCCTCTTTAAAGTAAGACGCCAATCTCTTGTGGCCTGCTTTTTAGTGGAAGCGGCTGTTCCGAAACTTCGGGTGTTTTGTGCGCCGTAACGGAGATGAGGAACAGCCTCGGATATAAATTTTTTCTAACAGGAGTCTAGTTGTATGAAACGAACAGTTCTTTTTATTTGCCTCGCAGCAGCCGTCGTCATGGCTGTGCCGGCCAGAGGGCGGCAGGATACGGGAAAAGCGAACGGAAAAATAAATGTGGTTGCCTCTATTTTCCCGCCGTATGATTTTGTCCGCGAAATCGCGGGAGACCGGGTTAACCTTACCATGCTGCTTCCCCCGGGCGCGGAAAGCCACTCCTTCGAGCCGACCCCGCGGGATATTATCACCATACAAAACTGCGACGTCTTTATTTATGTCGGGGGTGAATCTGACGCGTGGGTTGAATACATCCTTGAATCAATGGATACGAGCCGCATGGAAATTATCACCCTTATGGACTGTGTGGATGTGGTGGAAGAAGTTGTCGTCGAAGGAATGCAGGAGGAGGAAGATGAGGAGGAAGCCGAAGGGCCCGAATATGACGAGCATGTCTGGACTTCTCCCGGAAACGCGAAACTCATAGTACGGAAGATCGCCGATACGCTTAAACAGCGGGACGCCCCCAATGCGGCGGCGTATGAAGAAAACACCGCGTCCTATCTGGCAAAATTAACGGAACTGGACGCTTCGTTTCAGACCATGATAAACGGGGCGAAACGGAAAATATTTATATTTGGCGACCGGTTCCCCTTCCGTTACTTTGCCGACGCTTACGGGCTTACCTACTTTGCGGCTTTCCCCGGCTGCTCCACCGAAACGGAATGCAGCGCCGCTACCATAGCCTTCTTAATCGACAAGGTCAGGTCTGAAAACATCCCGGTAGTTTTTCACATTGAGCTTTCCAATGAAAAAATCGCCGATACGATCTGCGAGGAAACAGGGGCAAAAAAACTGCCGCTCCACGCGGTCCATAATATTTCCAAACGGGACTTTGAACGCGGGGCAAACTATTATGGATTGATGTCTCAAAACGTTCAAAACCTAAAAGCAGCCTTGTACTAAAAACCGGGCGGGAGGCTGTCCGGTACACGGACAGCCTCCCGCTTCCCCGCCGGGCGCGTGAGGAAGCCCCCTTCAACCTGGGCGATCCGCTCCGGCTCACACCCCCGTCCGGCCCCGCTATACATGCAAAAATCCCGATTAAGGCGGCTTCTTTGGGAGTTTACACGGTATAAATATTCATTTCATGAATATTTATGTGTTTTTAAGCGCGAAGCGCAACAAACTCCTGGACCCGTCATTCGTAAGGCGCTATACTTTAGGTACTAATTGAGGCTGGTCCAAAACTGAAGTTTTGGACCAGCCTTGATGGTGAAAGGGGGAGCGTAGTGTGAATGCGCCGGAAAATACGCAGCCCTTTCCAATAAATCTGCCATAACGGAGTTGTTTGACAAACATGCAGACCAATGATCCGGTTGAAAGCTCAACCCGAAAGTCAATTGACAAATCAATCGACGCTCTGTCCGGGCTGATTGCCGCCGCCCAATACTGCACGGTCCTTACCGGCGCGGGGGTAAGCACCCTGTCGGGCATACGGGACTTCCGGGGGAAAAACGGGCTCTATACTGAAATGGACGCCGAAAAAATCTTCGATATTGATTATTTCAACCACGACCCGTCGTTCTATTACCGGGCGGCGGATTCATTCATCTATAACCTGGATGAAAAAGAGGCTTCGATAGTCCATCTGACCCTGGGGAAACTTGAGGAACAGGGACGCGTCAAGGCGGTGATCACCCAGAATATCGATCTGCTCCACCAGAAAGGGGGCAGCCGCCGGGTTATCGAGATTCACGGTTCCCCGTCTATCCACTACTGCCGCCGCTGTTCGGACCGGAGGAGGGTAGAGGACCTTGCCGCCGCCAAAAGCGCGGTAAACCCGGAGGAGACGGACCTGCTGGGATTCGCGGAAACCGCCGCCTTGGTTCACGCGGGGAAACTCCCCCGGTGCGGGAAATGCGGCGGCGTTCTTAAACCGGCCATTACCTTCTTTGGCGAAAGCCTCCCGGTCCGGGCCCTGGAGGAGGCGGAGCAGGCCGCCCGGCGTACGGACCTGATGCTGGTACTGGGGACCAGCCTGACGGTATTCCCCGCCGCCGGTCTTCCCCAGGCAGCGATACGTTCCGGCGGGAAGCTCGTCATCGTAAACAATATGGAAACTCCCCTTGACCGGTATGCGGCCCTTCGATTTGACGATCTTGAGACGGTATTCCGGGGCCTGGATTCACGGCTCTCATTTTAGAGAAAAGACGGGGAGCGCAGAACGTTCAGCGCGGCTTCTACCCGCGCCAGGGAACGCGCCTCCCCTAAAAGGCGGATGGACCCGAAAAGGGGCGGGCTGACCCGCGCGCCGGTAACAGCCGCCCGGAGGGGCGTCAAGAGGTCTCCGATTTTTACCCCCTCACTTTCCGCCCGTTTTTTTACCGCCGTTTCCGCTTGCGTATCGCTCAAACCAGCCAGGCCGGGGACGAGATCCCTCCCCGCTTCAAGAAGCCTGACGGCCGCCGCAAGGTCCAACTTCTTGGGAATGAACTCCGCCGCCGCCGGAACCGGGGGGTCCTCAAAGAGGTAGCCCAGCTTGCCGGGAATCTCCCGTAAAAAAGAGACCCGTTCCTTGATAAGGGGCATGGCGGCGGTAAAAACGGCCCGGTCTTCCCCGGTCCCTTCACTGCCGGCCTCGCCGAAAAGCCCGGCTTCCGCCGCGAAGGGCAGGGCCAGGGCCGCCAGCGCTTCGTCCGTCTGCATCCTGATGTACTGCCCGTTGTACCACTCCAGCTTCTTGTAATCAAAGACCGCAGGCGCCTTGGTGAGCTTATCCAGGCTGAACCGTTGGACCAGTTCCTCAAGGGTGTATATATCCTTTCCCTCTTCATAGGAGGCCCCCAGGAGGGCGACATAGTTGAGCAGGGCGTCGGGCAAATACCCCTGGCGGCGGAATTCGTCAATGCTCGTCGCGCCGTGGCGCTTGCTCAGTTTCTTCCCGTCCTGGCCCATCACCATAGGCAGGTGGCAGAATTCCGGAGGCTCCCACCCGAAAGCCCGGTAGAGGATCACATGCAGGGGGGTGGACGAAAGCCATTCTTGGGCCCTGAGTACATGGCTTATCCTCATGCAGTGGTCATCCATCACATTGGCCAGGTGGTATGTAGGGAACCCGTCCGACTTGAGCAGCACCGGATCGGGGTTTACGTCATCATTCTTCCATTCAATCTCCCCTAAAAGCCGGTCGGCAAACCGGGTGCGTTCCCCCAGGGGGATTTTGAGGCGTATGGTATAGGGTTCTCCGGCTTCCGCCCGCCGGGCCGCTTCTTCCGCCGGGATGTTCCGGCAGCGCCGATCGTAGCCGGTCTCTGAAGAATGGGCGGCTTCCCGCGCCTTCCGCACTTCTTCCAGCCGCCCGGCTGAACAAAAGCAATAGTACGCCTCCCCCCGTTTAAGAAGTTCCCCGGCGTATTTCCGGTACAGGGGGAGCCGCTCCGACTGGACATACGGCCCCTCGTCCCAGGTAAGACCCAGCCATTTGAAGGCGCTGTAGAGGTTTTGTACAAACGCCTCGTCGAACCGCGTACGGTCGGTGTCTTCCAGACGCAGAATGAACGCGCCCCCTTGAGAACGGGCGAAAAGGTAATTAAAGAGGGCGGTGCGTATTCCCCCTATGTGCTGCAACCCTGTTGGAGAAGGGGCGTAACGATCGCGGACTTCCATAAATACTCCATAAATACTTCTTCGTGTGCTTCCTGTTATCACATAATGGAAGGAACCGGTTCCGAAAACTGACGTTTTGGAGCGGACTCAAGTATCTGCATACTAATCAACAACCGGGACAAAGTAAACCCGTATCGGCGGTAGGATTTTTTAACCCCGGGAAAGGAAAAGAAGCTGGACGCATTCCATCGTCCGCTGCCGCCGTCCGGTCCTTTCCTTCCGCCATTTGCGGTGGTACGATAATTCTTATACTGCTATGCTTCACCACACGGTATATTTAGAGAGGAGAAACCAATGAGAGAATTGCCTGAGATTTTTGATTCGTTTTCTGAAGCCCGGAAACAGGGGTTTCTTGCCATGAAGTCCCTGAAAGAACAGGGGTACGGCGTTGCGGGGACTTTCTGTTCGTATGTCCCGGTGGAGCTTTTTATGGCTGCGGGGGTCGTCTATGTGGGGCTCTGTTCAACCAGCGAGGAGACCATTCCCGAGGCGGAGAAGACGCTGCCCCGCAATCTCTGCCCGTTGATCAAGGCCAGTTATGGCTTTGCCGTCGCCGATAAATGCCCGTATATGTATTTTTCGGATATGGTGGTGGGGGAGACCACCTGCGACGGCAAAATCAAAATGTATGAGTATCTGGGGAAAATAAAGGACGTTCATGTGATGGAACTGCCCCGCACCCAGCGCAAGGAATCTTCCCGCGCCCTCTGGTTAAACGAAATCCGCCTGCTTAAAAAAAAGATCGAAGAGAAGTTCGACGTTGAGATTACTGAGGCGAAACTGCGGGACGCCATCGTGAAGCGGAACCGGGAACGTTCCCTCCTGAAGGCGGTGTACGAGCTTTCCCTCGCCTCGCCGCCCCCGGCGACCGGGCTTCAGCAGTTACAGATTCTTTACGGCGCCCAGTTCAGATTTAACCACGAGAGTAAAGTCAGCGAGCTTGAGGAAACGATTGGCCGGATCCAGGAAGAATACGCGGGCGGGAAGCGTCCGGTTTCTGAAAAAGCCAAACGGATCGTGATTACCGGCTGTCCTATGGGAGGGGCCACGGAGAAGCTGGTCCGCGTTATCGAGGAATCAGGCGGCGTGGTGGTGGTTTATGAAAACTGTACCGGCGCGAAGCAGTACGACCGGCTGGCCGCCGAAACGGGCGATCCCTACGAGGCGCTGTGCGACTACTACCTGGCTATCGGGTGCAGTGTGATGAGCCCGAATCCGAACCGGCTGGAACTTCTGGGGCGGCTCTGCGATCAGTTTGCCGCGGACGGAGTTATCGAGATGACGCTCCAGTCCTGCCATACCTACGCGGTGGAGACTCACGCGATACGGGAATTCCTGAAGGCCCGGAATACGCCCTTCCTGTCCGTCGAAACCGACTATTCCCCCAGTGATACGGCCCAACTCAAAACTCGTGTCGCCGCTTTTATCGAGATGCTGAACCCCGGGTGGTGAGCGCCAAGGCGCTTCAACAAGACGCTTTAGCATGGATACGAAGTTTGAGGGGCGGTTCCTTGCCGGTATTGACTGCGGCTCCGCGTTTTGCAAGGGAGCGCTCCTCTTAAACGGGAACATTTTGGCCCTCGCCAGCCGGCCTACCGGGTGGAACGTGGCGGAAACCGGACGCCGTATTCTCGAAGAGTTGGCGGCGAAAGGCTGCGGCGGAACGTTCAACGGGGAAACCCCCGCCGGCCTTAGGCTGGCCGCCACGGGGTACGGGCGGGAAAGGATCCCCGGCGCGGACCTGACGCTCACCGAGATTAGCGCCCACGCCCGGGGCGCTGAGTTCCTCTGTCCCGGGGTACGGACGGTCATCGACATCGGCGGGCAGGATGGTAAAGTTATCGCTGTTGAAGACGGCCGGGCCCGGGATTTTCAGATGAACGATAAATGCGCCGCGGGGTCAGGCCGCTTTCTCGAGATGGTCGTGCGGCGGCTTGAACTGGATTCCGCCATGATGGAAGAACTGTTGGCCCTCGGAAAGGAAGCGCCTCTGAACAGCGTCTGCGCGGTTTTCGCGGAATCCGAGATCATCGGGTTGTTAGCGGCGGGCGTTTCCCGCGAGGAGATTATCGGCGGCGCGGTGGTTTCCCTGTCCCGGCGGATCGCCGCCCTTGCCGGCCGGATGGGCGTTTTCCCTCCGGCGGCCATGACCGGCGGGCTTTCGGGGAGCGCCGGCATCCGGGCGGTTCTCTCCCGCGTCCTGGGCGTGGAGTTGCGCCCCGTGCCGCACGGAGTGTACGCCGGGGCCATCGGCGCGGCCCTGGCGGGGGAGGAGCATTTCTTGAAACCGGGAGCCGCGGTATCACGAACAGCAATTCCGAATTCAAAATAACCACGGGCGACGTCATTGCGAGGCGCCTATCGCCTCTCAACGACGGGTATCCCGCCGCTGTTCCCCCTTTGCCCGTGAGGGTCCGCGCTGGCAACGGCTGAATTCGGGATTGCGGTATCACGCATACCTATACTTGTCAGATTCTCCCTTTTTACGGCATATTAGATATACTGATGACTCCGGAACATGAAGATGCACTCTACGATTTTCTCGAAACAGTGACAGAGCCATTCTCGCTTGAGAGTGTAACCAGCTATATCAAGATGGTAGTCCGCCGCCGGGCCGCTCATTTGGCTCAGGATATTCGGGATTTTATTAATTCCAGAAACATCGCGTTCAGGCAGGGCCGGGATAAGTGGATTTCCCGGCGCGGATACTTCGAGCCCTTGTCCTTTGTTATACACCCGACCCGGCTGGAACTCCTGAACGGAATCCTTATCCCAGGACACCGGTGCGTTCCTTTCGCCAACCCCGTGCTGATGCCCCAGGAATATACGTTTTATTGGAAGGCCAACCCCATACCGTGGGGAACCACCGAAGGGCCGCCGGAAGATTTCTACCCGTATTATACGATTTATGGGGAAGAGTACGCCTCCCAATACGTGGCCCGTGATAATCCGGAGAACGAAAGCGCCTACAGCCGCGACCTCTACGAGGACCCGGCGGAGGTTTCCATCCATACCCTGGACATGAGAAAGATTTACCGGGAGACCGCTTTGGTTCCGGGGGACCGTTTTATAGTAAAAACGAAAGATTGGGGAGCGGGTAATTTTGAGCTTACCCATGTGAAGAAAAACACATGGACGGCGGCCTCATTAAGCGCCTGGTGCGATGCGGCGGAAAGGGGGTTTGCCGATTCCTTCGAAATCCTGGGCCCCGGTTCTTCTACAGACGAGCAGATTGCCTTTGCCTACTGGTTTGGCGACGAGCGTATGGGGGAAGTCCCGGCCTATTCCCTGGAGGAGTTTCTTTACGAGAAAACCAACAGCATTGAGACTTCGCCCTACGGCATAGAAACCCGGTTCTGGTACGCCGGTAAGGATATTCCCGACCTGAAGAAGCTGGAGGGTTTCATCTCGGTGTCTGACCGGACCCCGATAGAGGAAATGCTCTTTAGGAGCGGGGTTCCCGTCTCGGAATATGTGCTTCAAGCGTATGTGCGGGACGCCCTGTTTCGGAAGGAACCGGAGCTTTCCCAGATCGTTGAGCGTATTGCGCCCCGATCCACAGATATGACCGGGAAGGGGCGGGAAGAACTGACCGGGTATGTATTCAGAGTCTATACGAAATTTCAGCAGACCTATTCGATATTTTCCGATCGCATGATGGGTCCCATACGGCAGCGGGTGGGCGAACTTCATACGGCGGTGATTGATCTGGTCGCCCGGCTCCACAAAGGGGACATAGACCTGTCCTGGCTGCCGAAGCATACCTTCGTGGTGCTTTCCCAGATTCAAAGCCACGCGGCGGGAATTCTGGACGACCTTGATGATGAAGCGCCTCCAGAGGAGGAACTTGAAGCGGTGGACGCTTCCGTGGATAACATGATCGAGACCTATGAAGATATTAAAGAGCTGATCGATGACGCGATGAATAATTTCAGGCGGAACAACCTTTCGGTAGTGAAAGCTTCCGGCGCGGGCGGATTCGCTTCCTGGCATACCGTGCAGTTGACCCTGGGGGGGACTAATGTCTGGCGGCGTGTTGTCATACCGGGGTATTCCCCGTTGGATACCCTGCACCGCGTTATTCAAACGCTGTTCGGCTGGGACAACCGGCTGTCCCACCGGTTTTTCACGTCGGTTCCGCTCTGGGACGAGAATATTAGTCTTGAAGGGCTAAACACCCAGGGCTGCGCGGAGATTATCTATGAATACGGGACCGTCTGGACCGTAAAGATTCTGTTCCTTTCTTCCTGCGAGGCTGGAGAGGAGGAGCGGATTCGGTGCCTCTCGGGAGAGGGGGCCGCTCCTCCTCTTTCCATAAAGGGGCCGCTGCCGTTCAAAAAGTTTTTGGCCGCCCTGGAGCGGGGCGGTGAATCGGAATGGCGTTTGGTTAGGAACGATGAAGAGGAATGCGAAAATTTCGATCCTAATGAATTCAGCATAGAAGCGTGTAATTACCAGTTAGAAGGAATCATACATGGACGGGCGCGAACAAAAAAAAAAGGAATCTGAAGGCGGGCTCATCCCGTTGCTGAAACGGGGGGGAATAGTATCCGGCGTCACGGGAACCAACCCCGGGGAAGTTCTTGCCCGGCTGATCGAAACCGTACATTCCCCGGCCATAGACCGGGACCGGCTTCTGAGCGCCGTGCTTGAACGGGAAGCCCTTATGTCTACTGCGGCGGGTCATGGCGTAGCCCTGCCGCATCCCCGGAATCCCCAGGTAAAGGAACCGGACGAGCAGTTTGTAACCATCGCCTATCTGGATAAGCCAGTTGACTGGAACTCCCTGGACAGGGCGCCGGTACATACCGCCATACTCATCGTATCAGCGTCTCCCAAGCTGCACCTCTACAGCCTTTCGCAGCTTAACTTTTTCTGCCAGCAGGAGCAGTTTCGGGCCCTTCTCGAAAACCGCGCATCCCTGGACGAGATCGTCGCGGTAATCCAGGCGGCGGAACAAGCCTGGTAAGGGCGGCCCGTCTCATCAAGGGAAGGAATTTTTAGGTCGTCCGGGAAAATGCTCCCGCCGCGTAGGGGCCTTTTTCTTCCCGCTCGTGTTTCTCGAACTCCGCCGCCGTGCGGGCGCAACCGTGTTTTCGGAAAGTAAAAAAACGGGGACAGGGCGGACGGTTTCCCTGGTTTCGCTATGAAGTGCAACAGGCTGGAAGAGAATGCAGGGCGGTTAGACGGCATGAAAAACAGGGACAATGCGCAAATTTGGGAGGATTTTTTTATAACCATAAGTCCACTTTTTCATACAGCAATGTCCGTTATGTACCTACCTATTCAATCAACCTCCGTTTCGTGATATACTAGCCTAATCAGGTCAGGAGGTATCCGGTTTTACCGGAGGGAGACCCGCGAACCGAAGATTCAATGACTTCGGCGGGAGGCCCCCGGTTGTTTTCATACAGGAGGCAGAAATCGGTGGGCCAATTACGAAATACTCTGCTCGACAACTCACAACCGCGTCAAATGGCAAACCTGCTCAAGGGTCTTTTTCTCGATTCCGGTTACACGAGCGCTATGTTTGCCGTCGGCTACCTCGACATCCCCGGCCTTGCCCTGGTCTACGATGAACTCTCGGCCTTTCTTGAACGCCCGGAAACCGCCTTCAAGTTGCTCATCGGGCAGGAGCCTGTGGTCCGCTCTTATCAAACCCTTGAACCGCTTACCGTCCCCATGGATTTTCCCCGTGATTATATCCGCCGCGATTTAACCGAGCTCAAATTACAGCCGGATTATGAAAATGTTGTTAATCTCTTGCTTGCATATCTGAACGATAATAATGGCAAATTCCAAATAAAACTCTACGGTCAAAAGGATAAGGAAAACCCGCAATTCCTTCACGCCAAATGCTACATCTTTTCAGGCCCCGGCGATTCCGCCGGCATACTCGGCAGTTCCAATTTTACCCAAAAAGGTCTTGAAGGCAACGCGGAGCTTAACTATCTTGAAACCAATTCGCCGATAGTCACCGCGGTTCCCGGTGAAGGCAATTCTACCAAGGGTCATATTTACTGGTTTAACGAAAAATGGGAAGAAAGCGAAGACTGGAACCGTCAATTTCTTGAGGAAGTACAACATTCCCCCATCGGGAAAAAGTCCGCCCTGGATCGCATGGCGAAAGGCGCGAATCAGGTTATCCTTTCCCCTTATGAAACGTATATTAAATTCTTGATAGATCAGTTCGGCAGCCAGATTGATCTGGACTGGAAAGCCAA
>JAIRSS010000276.1 GCA_031255315.1 Spirochaetaceae bacterium | reverse complement strand
GTCTGGATTATCGGATATTCTGAAATGCGACCCCGAGGCGTCTTTGAAACCTACACTAAAACCGTACATTCCTGGTACAAACGCCATCCCAAACGCATAACAGAGCTGTTTTTTTACCGCCATTTTTCCATGAACCAGTTCACTATCGACCTGCGTCAAAAAAGACTGCCCGGGGAGGCCACAGAGGACGCGCTGATACGCATCGGAGCGGCATACCGGGACCGCGTCCTGGGAACCATGTGAGGTTAGACAGCACACAAAAAAGGGGCGCTCCAAGCGCCCCTTACAAAATTCGGCTTCCACCGCTTATCTTTCGGCCCTGGCTTACCAGGCGTCGTTCATATCATCCTCATCCCGATCATTCTCAGCAAAAAGATCGGTAACGGCCCGAAGATCATCGAAGTATACGTAATAACTGCCCTGCGCTTCTGTAGGCTCGCAATCAATACGGAATCCCGCAACCCGAATCCCCATCTGGTTATTGTAGTGATAATTCCGTTGGACAATACCGCTTTGACCGTCTTCGCCCTGAGGGGGTATCGTTACGGTCAAGCGTTTCCAACCCTGGAAATTCAATTTATCCACAAAAAGCTCATGGGTCCTGCCGAAATAATCTTGAATGATAATATTCAAGGAGTGATTAAAGTTACGGCCCGCTACCCATAGCGAAATAGTCTTGGTGATTCCTTCAATAGGAACGGGACGAACAGGATAAACGGTAAAACTTGTATGCCCTCTCCGAAGGAAATCAACCCGGGTACCCAATACGTATTGATCGGGAATATTCATTCCTTCTTCATCCGGGATGGCCTCTTTATCCGCGGGCCCCCCGGCAAACAACCGGCTCATGACGTACCCTGAATCTGAAGACATGGTGGAAAGCCAATATCCTTCATGTTCAAATTTATCAACTGAAATTTCTTTCAATTGCTGTTGAGCGCTTTCTACCCCAAGATATTCAGGGTTCGTCGCCCCTATTTCTTCCTGGGCCCACAGAATCCCCGTAACCGCTACGAGTACTATCGCTATAATAATTCCGTGTCGTTTCATCTGCGGCCTCCTTAATTAGTCCCCGCCGAGCCGGCCCAGAGTTCCTGAACCCTTGCCGGATCAGCCAGTTCGTCGCCGTCGAAAATTGATTCAAAAGTATCGGTAAGTACCTTGAATTGATCAAAATATACATAGAAATCATTCACCTGCTCCCTGGGCGGCGTCCAGATGCGGAACTTAATGAATGTTAACTCAGCAAGCCGGGGAAGAACTCTTTTGGCCTGCGGGAGCTTCGCGGGAACCACAGCCCTCAGATTCTTCCACCCTTGGTAACCAAGATTTCCCATCTCAATAGCATGAACCACTCCCCGGTAATCCCGGACATAGGCTTCAACCGTGTAATTGAGATTGGAACCCCACGCCCACACGTCCAGGTATTTCACCCGTCCGGGAATAGGAATCTCTACCGGCGCGGGCTCTTCACCATCCCCGCCTTCAGCGGATACCGGATAGATATCGATCCAATTGTACCCCTGACGATCAAATTTGCCATGTATACCCAATACACTGAGCTCTTTCCCGTCTCTGTTAGAACCGAAGAGAGCCATCGGCCACATCGGAATATAACTTACCTGAGGGAAAGTCTCTTCATCAGTTTTAGTGGCAAATTTACTGGCCGCTACCTTCCAATCATAATTGGAATCCCCGTCAAAGGACTCTAAAATAACAGATTCCAGGTTAACGGTAGCATCGTCCCCAAATACCGCAGCCGCCATACCGAATACCATTACAATTAGAGTCAACGAAAAAAACTTGAAACTGCCATGTTTCATTCCATACTCCTTTTTCTTTATGTTTAGAAAAGAGGTCATTCTGATTATATTTCCTTGTTGTATCTTTGTCAAACCCTCTCAAGAGGCTTTACCGTAAAATATCACAAAATTACTGGACTAATCCCTGCCCTGTACTATCTCGCTCATTTTGCGGAGAAACTCCGTTCCCTCAATCCGTTCCCTCAAAACCACAACTTTCGAGGGAATACCCCCAAGTTCCCGTTCCCCCGCCGCCATCGCCGCCGCCTGAACAACCTGCGCCCAGGGTGAATCGTCAAAGACAACTTTAACCACGCTGTTCGTTACGGAAGGGTCGAGCCAGGAAACCAGCAGTACCGGCAAGTTCAGATTTTGACCAAGGAACGATTCCGCCGCGCCGGTTAGTACCACGCAGGAAACGGTATCGGGGACAGTATACTCATCATCCCCGCCCCTCACCTCAAAGGGGGCCGTAGAGCAGCCTTCGGCCTTAAGCCCCCGGTTAAAGGCGTCCCGGTCCTCCGGGGAGACCAAATCGTCCCTAAGAAACAAAATTCTTCCCGCCTGCCCCTCCCCGCTTTCGTGTTGGTTCAAAACAAATGCCGCCGCCATCCGCCCCAGCTTAAAATAATCCCCCTCCGTATCGGTCCTGATACCAGGAAGGTTCATACCCGCCGGGGTTTGACGGATACGCCCCAAGAGAACCGCCGCCGGAACACCGGGGTAATCCTGAGTATATTGTTCGGCTTCCCGGTAATACCGGTAGGGAAACAACACGCAGAAGGGCTTTTTCGAAGCGGACCTTATCGCGAAAACCGCCACATCAGTTCCGGCATCTTCGGCTATACTGACGGTTTTTACCCGCCTGAAAAGCCTGATGGATGTTTCGGCCTGCATTTTCATTCCCCGGCGCCTTCCATAGAGTTGATCGTAGACGCGATCCGTAACCAGCACCACCGGCGGACGAAGGATAAACACCCCACCCAGTATAATTATGATAAAAAACGGAATAATCGCCAAAAACAACAGGGGGGGTTTATTTTTTCCTTTCCCGGTCATTGAAATTATTATATGTATCCAGCCGGGTTCTGTCTATACGGCGCGTTGCCTCATCAGTACGGTATCCTTTACCCCCTCATACAGCCAAAAAATTGTTATATGAGCCTGTCTCCGGCTATGAGCGCGGGGCGGAATGCGGCCCTGGTGGTGGTTGAACGCAGGGTTTCCTATCCTAAAGCTCCCCCGCGGACTGGTGAGCGGGCTCTTGGGTATGAAACCCTTCGCCGCGAATCAACGCCGCCCTTAACAAAACAAGGGCGTTGCCATAGTATAGTGGGTACCGGCGTTGAAACCTCCAGAGCTTGTACCCTGGAAACGGTTGTCTGGGCGCCCTGACGGGCGGCGTCTGGGGGATAAGGACAGGGAAACAATGAGTGAATATGAAGCCGCTTCACAATCATCAGCACAGAACAGCGAAAGCGCGCTGGATAAAAAATACCGTATGATGACGACAGAGCCGGTAGAGCGGTTAGTAGTTAAATTGGCCGTCCCGTCCATTATTATCATGATGGTGTCGGCTATGTACAACATGGCGGATACCTACTTCGTCAGCTCCCTGGGGACTACCGCTACCGCCGCCGTCGGGGTGAGTTTTTCCCTTATGGCCGTTATCCAGGCGATTGGCTTTTTCTTTGGCCAGGGTTCCGGCAACTTCATTTCCCGCGCCCTGGGTTCTCAAATGACCGAAGACGCGGGGAAAATGGCCGCGACCGGGTTCTTTTCCGCATTTTTTGTAGGAATCGTGATTACCCTGTTCGGCACGATTTTTCTTTCGCCCCTTGCGAAGTTCCTCGGTTCTACCAGTACTTCGCTGCCGTATACCCGGGACTACCTCCGGTTTATCCTGCTTGGCGCGCCGTTCATGATTACTTCGTTTATGCAGAACAACCTCCTGCGGTATCAAGGAAGCGCCGCCTTCGCCATGATCGGCATGGTAACCGGGGCGGTTCTCAACATCGTCCTTGATCCGCTCTTTATCTTCGTCTTTCATCTGGGCGTTAAAGGGGCGTCCCTGGCAACGATGATAAGCCAAATCGTAAGCTGCGTCTCCTTGTTTATTATTGGCTATATGAAAGAAGGGAATATCAGGATTCTGCCCCGGAATTTCTCTCCGTGTATACGCCGCTATAAAGAGATACTCCGGGGCGGCAGCCCTTCGTTTCTCCGCCAGGGGGTCGCAAGCCTCTCGGTGGCGCTGCTTAACCACGCGGCGGGCGTCTACGGGGACGGGGTAATCGCCGCCGTCGCTATCGTGAACCGCGTCTTTTTTATGGCGAGCGCCGCGATTACCGGTTTTGGCCAGGGATTCCAGCCGGTGTGCGGTTTCAACTACGGCGCGAAGCGTTACGACCGGGTAAAAAAAGCATTCAGGTTTTGCGTCGCTCTTTCTACCGTCCTGCTTTTAGGGATCGCGGCGGTCTGTTTTATCTTCGCTCCGCATATCATCGCCCAATTCACGAAAAATGACCGTCTGGTTATACGGGTCGGCGTATTCGCGCTGAGGGCGGAATGTTTTGTTTTTCCGTTTCTGGGCTGGATACTTATGGTAAGTTTTTTACTTCAAACGACAGGGAAAGCGCTGTCCGCCAGCATCCTCGCTTTTTCCCGGCAGGGGCTCTTTCTTATTCCCTTGATCTTCACCCTTGTTCCCGCCGCAGGCGTTTTGGGCATCCAGCTTTGTACCCCTATCGCCGATATGTGTACCTTTATTTTGTCTGTACCGGTGGGTATTTCAGTTTTACGCAAGGACTTAGCATAACATCATACCATACCGCGTGAATTTCCCGGTTTGACGCGGCGGATTGGATAGATCCACTTGGTATATATCAATCAGAATATCGTACGTATGGGACTATTCAAAAATGCTCAATTTTGGAACAATCTGAATAAGCAGAAAAAGATGCGTATAGAACTTGACAATAGTAAAACCGAACCGCTTTATCAGCAGGTAGTGGAACAGATCACCAGGGACATAGCCTTGGGCAATATGCCTCCCGGATACCGGCTTCCCACCGTACGGGATATGGCCGCCGAAAGCGGCATTTCCCAGGGGACCATCAAGCACGCCTACGATATACTGGAACAGAGCGGGCTTATCCGAAAAATCAGGGGGAGCGGAACGTTTGTCTATTCCGCTAAGGTTGAATCAGGCAGTACCAAGGCGAAAGTCATGCAAGCCATTGATGAAATGCTGGACACCGCGCAGGAACTTTCGTTCTCGCTCAATGACATCCGGATATTCTTTGACCTCAAGCTCCGGGAACGGGAAGAACACGTACAGCATGTCATGGTCGCCGCGGTAGAATGCAACCCCGAGGCTCTTGCGATGATGTGCGTCCAGATTGCAGAGATTCCCAACACCGAGGTCAGGAAATATTTATTAGAGGAGGTTCTAAAATCCCCCGGGCATTTCAATCCCGCGGCGGACCTGGTGGTTACCACTTCAACCCATTACGACGATCTTCTTGGAAAGATGCTGCCCGGCAGCCAGCCCTGCCGTCTGGTAATGACCGTTGCCACAAACACCGCCCTGGACCTGGCCGCCCTTCCGCCAGGAACCCGGCTTGGAATCATCACCGTCAGCGATCGCTACGCCCAATTAATGCTCTGGGCCTGCGGAACCTACGGAAAACTTACCAACCCGGTACGGCTGGCTTTTTTTGGCAACAGGAACAGCATCCAGGAACAGATAAAGGAATGCGACCGTCTGCTCCTGCCGGCCAACTACGAATTCTTTGCTTCCCAGGAAGAGGCCGCGGTGATCCGGTTCTGTGAAGAAAGCCACCGTCCTATCTTTTATCATTATCAGGTAGAACGGGGCTCCCTTTTGTTCCTTGAAGAACAAATTGAAACGATTTTTAAAGCTAATCAGCGCTAAAGGCCCAGGCGGAAACAAGCTGCCGCCTTTTATCCTGCCCGGGTCCTAAAAACCGCCGCCTTATTCTTCAGGCATGACCTCGGGAGGGATCGGGCAGCGGTAGCTTTCACCGGCCAGGCGGCCCAGATGTTCGGCTTTCGCGTCCGCCAAAAGCTGCGGGTTTTCCAAAATGTCCGCTGCGGTAAAGGCGATTATCTTTGCCGCCTGGATAAGGCCCTTATGGACCAGGGATGACTGCCCGCAGCCCGTAAGCTGCCATGAATGGGACACCGTTCCCTGGGGATAGCAGGCGGTAAAGACCTGAGCGGTCGGCGTATGCCAGCTTACGTCCCCTACATCGGTTGAGCCAGCCAATACCAGATCGGTCTCATGGTAGGGAACAATGTCGTCCAGTATGGGCTTGGCGGCCATCGCTTCAATTTCCTCCCCCCCGGCCTTTGGAAAATACCGGCGGACAACGGCGGGGATAGTCTTGCGGGTGGATTCGGCCAGGGTATTCTGGAAGGAACGGGCAAAGGCGAGTTCGCTTTCGGTCCACGCGACCGGCCCCAGGGCGCTCATGTTGGCGTGCATGGCCCTGCCCAGGGCGTTGTTCACCAAATAGTTCGCCGCGGCGCTGT
>JAIRSS010000085.1 GCA_031255315.1 Spirochaetaceae bacterium | reverse complement strand
CACGGACCCAGTGGTTAACAGCCACTTGCTCTGCCAGCTGAGCTACAGGGGAATGATACTTTACAATAACGGATCTTTTAAATTATGTCAATACGTCGAATTTCCTTTTGCCGGAGAATAATAGGAATGCCCCCCTGGTTCATGCCGCGCTTGAGTTGGTTTGGCTGTTTCGTGGTAGTTGCAACCCCTTAACACGGAGCGGTTTTCCCTTGAAAACTATTGAACAGCCGCGATCAAGGTGGATTCCTACCGCCACCTTGTCTTTGGGCCGGGGCAGTACCGTATTTGATGGACTAATCTGAAATAACCGGCGTTCAAAGCGGGTAACATACTCCGTACTTACCACCCGCTCATCTTCAAAACACAAGGTTTCAAGGTCCGCAGATTTCACGGATTATCACAGATTTTTCGTATCAAACGTGTTCGTAATCTATGAAAATCCGGGTAATCCGCGGACTTTGCCGCCGGGTCATGGAGGCGTATCTCCCTCATCTTTCCCTCCAAGAAAATATGACGGCTTACTATATATAGCAAGCCCCCTGCATGTGGAAAAGCAAAGGCCGATGCCCCAGGCAACGCGCCGTCTTGATTCGGATTACCGTAAACCAGTACGATACCTCCAATACGTTTTGCAATATAAAGGAAGTACTACATGAAGAAGGATATTATCCTTGCCGGAGTCGGCGGGCAGGGGGTGCTTTCCATTGCCGCTATCATTGCCCGGGCGGCGGTTGCCGAAGGGCTGACGGTGCGTCAGTCGGAAGTACACGGTATGGCCCAGCGGGGGGGCGCGGTACTGGCCCACCTCCGTATTGCCGAGGGGAGTATCCCTTCGGACCTGATCCCCCAGGGCGGAGCGGATCTCATCATTTCTATGGAAGCCCTGGAAAGCCTTCGCTATGCCCGGTGGCTTTCCCCCCAGGGCGCACTGGTAACCGCTGCGGAACCCTTCGTCAATATTCCGGATTATCCGGATATGACGGCCGTCAGGCAGGCAATCGAAGGGTTCCCCGTATACCGGCTTATAGAGGCCGCGCGGCTGGCTCGGGAAGCGGGACATCCCCGGTCGGTGAATATGGTTATGGTGGGGGCGGGTTCCCACTTCCTTCCGGTTAAGCCGGAGACGCTGGATAACACGCTGGGTAAAATATTCAGCGCCAAGAGCCCCGCCGCAGCAGAGGCGAACCGTCAAGCCTTTTGGCTTGGCCGAAAGGCGGCGGACGGCAAAGGAAACGCGGGATGAACTATCAATACTGGCATCCAAAAATGGAGACCCTGCCCCGGCCTGAGTTAGAAGCCTGGCAGCTTGCCCGGCTCAAAGATACGGCGGGCTACGCGCTGAGAACTCCCTTCTATAAAGAACGGCTTGTCGCGGCGGGAATAAGGGGAACAGAGGATATACGGAGCCTTGAGGACCTCAAGCGCATTCCGTTCACGACCAAAAACGATCTCAGGGAAGCCTTTCCCTACGGAATGTTGAGCGTCCCCCGGGAAGACGTAATACGCCTCCACGCCTCAAGCGGCACGACCGGAACACCCACCACCGTCTACTTCAACCGGGAAGACATCAGGCGGTGGAGCGGCTTTGTGGCCCGGTGCATTTACGGAACGGGATGCAGCAAAACGGACGTGTTTCAGAACATGATCACCTACGGCCTCTTTACCGGGGGCCTGGGTTTCCACGCCGGGGCCGAGGAAGTCGGTATGCTGGTGATCCCGTCAGGGGCGGGCAATACCACCCGTCAATTCAAGCTCATGCAGGATTTCGGGACCACCGTGCTTCACGCGACTCCGAGCTTCCTCCTCCATGTGGAGTCCCGGATGAAGGAAGAGGGAGTGCGCCGGGACAGCCTGCGCCTTAAGCGGGCCTTTGCCGGGGCGGAGCCTTATTCGGAGGACACCCGCCGGCGTATTGAGGAACTTCTGGGCATAGACGTGTACAATTCCTACGGCCTTTCCGAGATGAACGGCCCCGGCGTGGCCTTTGAATGTCAGGCGAAAAACGGTCTTCACCTGTGGGAAGACGGGTATATCGCCGAAATCATCGATCCGGAGACGCTGGAACCCGTACCGGACGGCGAAATCGGAGAGCTGGTGCTCACCATCCTGTGCCGGGAAGCCGCTCCCATTCTGCGCTACCGAACGCGGGACCTTTCGGGCTTCTACCCCGATCCGTGCCCCTGTGGAAGAACCCACCGTCGGCTCCGCCGCATTACCGGGCGTACCGACGACATGCTCATCATCAACGGGGTAAATCTCTTCCCCAGCCAGATTGAAGAAGTGATCATGAGCATCAGGGAGGTAGGAAACAACTACCTGATTGTGGTGGAAAAGGATGGTTCCCTGGACCGGCTTACGGTCCAGACCGAAGTAGGCCCGGACATTTTCATGGACGACGCCAGGCCCCTCAACGCGCTCAAGGAAAAAATACGTAAAACCCTTCAGGCTTTGATAACCGTCAACCCGAGGGTGGAACTTCACGAAAGCGGTTCCCTCCCCGTGTCGGAAGGAAAGGCCAAACGGGTCCAGGATCACAGACCCAAAGATTTGTAAGCCCCGGTTTGCCGGCTTTCCCGGGATCAGTATAGGCCGCTTTTTCGATGTCCGGCGGCGTTAAAGCGCCGAACGCCGACGCGCCATAGTATAGGCTGAGGTAGCACTATGCAGGTGATGGCGTATGCGCCCTACGGCGCCGATGGAATTATCATCCGGGTTGAGGCGGATATACGCCGGGGAATCCCGGGGGTGGACATTACCGGATTAGCGGAAGGGGCGGTGCGGGAAGCCCGGGAGCGGGTGCGGGCGGCGTTCAGAAATTCGGGGTATACCTTTCCCCAGGATAGAATTCTTATCAACCTGGCGCCCGCCGGCGTACGGAAGGACGGGGCTTCCTTAGACCTCCCTATTGCCCTGGCGGTTATGGCCGCTGCGGGTTCTCTCCCCTCGCGGGAAAAACGCGGGGCGGCTGGGCCGGAACTTCCTCCTTCTCCGGTTCCCCCGGTGAATGTGATGATTCTTGGCGAACTGGAGCTTTCAGGCAGGCTTAGGCCGGTTCGGGGGGCGCTTGCCGCCGCCGCGGCGGCCCTCCGGGCTGGGATACGGGACTTTATCGTCCCGGCGGATAACGCACGGGAAGCGGCTATCCTTTCCGAAGGCCGTTATGCCGCTGTCGCAACTTTAGGCGAGGCGGTCCGCGCCTTCAGCGTTCTTGCCGAAACCGGCGCGTTCCCCCCAAACGGGCCTTCCTCCGGGCCGGTTCCGGTTCCGGCTCCCGACGCGACGGCGGTGTGGGGCGACTTTGCCGATGTACGGGGGCAGGGCCGGTACAAGCGGGCCCTGGAAATCGCCGCCGCCGGAGGGCACAATCTGCTGGCCTTCGGTCCTCCCGGCGGGGGAAAGACCATGCTTGCCCGGCGTATGCCGTCAATTATGGCGTCCCTGGAGGCGTGGGAAGCGGTGGAGGTAACCCGCCTGCACAGTCTTGCCGGCCAACTGGAAGGGGGCCTTATCACCAAACCGCCTTTCCGGTCGCCCCACCATTCCGCTACCCCGGAGGGCATCCTTGGAGGCGGCAAAACCGTACGTCCCGGGGAAATCAGCCTGGCCAGCTTCGGAATTCTTTTCCTGGACGAGGCCCCGGAATTCAGGGCCAGCGTGCTTCAAGCGTTGCGGGAACCCTTGGAAGACCGGGTGATAACGATTTCCCGCGCCGAGGGGCCGGTCCCCCTGCCGGCGGATTTCCAGTTGATTCTGGCGGCCAACGCCTGCCCCTGCGGCAGGCTGGGCGTCCGCCTCCGGGAGCGGAGACGGGGAGCAGGCCCGCCGGACCCTTCCCTTTCCTCTTCAGGATGTTTCTGTTCCCCGGATGAAATACACCGGTACTGGCGAAAGTTTTCAGGAGCCTTGCTGGACCGGGTGGAACTGCGAACAACGGTTATCCCTCCCAGCCCCCAGGAGTTAGCTGGAAAACGGGAGGAAGCCAGCGAAGAAGCAGCCCGCCGGGTCAACCGGGCGGTGGCAATTCAGCGGGAACGGTTCAAGGGAACGGGTATACGCCGCAACGCCCGGATGACCACGGGAATGACGGAGAAATACTGCGTTCTAACCAGAGAAGCCCGCGGAGCTTTTCATACGGCCATGGAAAAGCTGAACCTTTCCGGCAGGGCATTCCACGGCATACTCCGGGTAGGGCGCACAATTGCCGATTTGGAAGGGGCGGAGTTTATGGCGGCCGATCATATCCTGGAAGCGGTCCAACACCGCCGCTTGGGAGACGATCCCTATGATGTTTTTATATAACGTTTTCTACCGGTTCCCAAGGCCCGCCCCCCGAATGGAGGGCCAAACTTGACCTCACGATACTAGAGTTCCATGTTGATAAGATAGTCTTCGTAGGCGGCTTGGGCGGTTTGGGCGGCTTTCCCCGCTTCTTCCTCAAGAGAAGCCAGATCGTCGATCTCGGCGTCAAGGCCGGCAAGCCGGCGAAGATATTCCTGCCCTTGGGGGGTCTGGTTCCCCGCCGCCTCCAGGTTGCGCCTGACCCGGTCCTGATCGGCGGTAAGCCGGGCCCTTCGGGCTTCGAGCTCCCCAAGAGCGGCCGCGGCTTTGTCGGCATTACCCTTGAGTTCTACCGCCCCCCTCAGGGCTGTCCGTATGTTTTCCGGGATTTCTCCGTCCGCGATGTAGGCGGCGAAGGTTTCCGGGCGGAACTGGGCGAGGCGCATTTGTTCGGTTACCGGCGTTTCTTCCCGGACCGTAACCGTGAGTTCCCCCCGAGCCGGAATCTCACGGATAAAGCGGTAGAGGGAGGTGGTCTTCTCATCCGCCTGGGCCGGTTCCGCAAGAACCGCGTCGGCGGTGGCCGGATGTTCCACCACAATCCGTTTGGCTTCGCTTGAGGCGTTCCGCAGGGTATACGCCCACTCATATATCTGCTTCCGGTTCACCGTCATGATCCCCCCGCTCAGGGTTACGGCGCTAACCGCCCGGGAGAAAGAAGCGCTCACGCCGCCTGTGACCGCCAGGTCTTCCCCATACGAAATGAGCCGTTTCTCTCCTTCAGGAAAAAACTCAATGAGGGCGTCGCCGGCGTAGGTTCCCCCGTCATATACCGTAACCGGGCCTGCGGGCAAATCCATCCCCGTAGTATTGGTAAGCTCAACGCCCGCCGCCGGGTTGATGGTCCCACGCAGCCCAGCCCGCTCCCCGGAGAAAACCAGTGTTTTTACCGCGGCGACGGCACCTTCTACCAAGGGAAGCATGGCGCTCTGGCCGCGGGCAAGGGTTACGGGGCTTTTCAGAGTAAACTCAAAAAGACCGCCCACAGCGGCGGCGTAGGCGGTATCTACCAGGCCCCCCGTTAGATTAGTCTTAGGCCGGGCGGGGGAAGGGGCGTAGGCGCCGTCCGCGTCTCTTTCCGCCGCTAAACGGGCTGCGGACGGTTCAATTTCCATAACGTCGGCAGCGGCGGCGGAGTAACGGACCCCTGATTCATAGGTACGGGCTTCCGCCGTTCCCGCTATGGACAAGGGCAGGACCGGACGGCTCAGGCGGTAGGGGGAATAGAGGTCCTGCACAAACGAGACCGGACGGCCCGCGGTCAGGGAAAGTTCAACGCCGTTCCAGTCGGTATCACTGTCGTTATCAATTATGGCCCAGCCCTGGAACAGCGGCTCTCCGGCTGAAAGATCCAGACGGTACGAGACTTTCCATACCGCCTGGGGGATCACGTAGCTTAGGGAAACGGTTCGGCTCCCGTTTCCGTTCAACCGGATCGTAAGATTCCGGCTTCCGTTGTTCCGGCTTTCCATCAGGAGGTCCAGCGCCCGGTCAAGGTCGGCGGTGAGCGCCGGATTGGTGAAGGAGTAGAAATCTATGTCTTTAATATTGATGACCCGTATTCCCTGGGGGGCCGCCAAGGAGAGATAGGTCTCTGTTTCGGCGGGTAGGCTGGTTCTGGAGTCAGGCGGCGTCAGACGGGTTTCCACGGCGACAATACGGCCCTTTATGGGGTATGGGGCGGATATTTCCAGTTCCTCCCCTCTAAGGCTCTCCAGTATGCCGGTGATACCCGGATTCCCCGACAGATCGATTTTGAGGCTTCCCAGGGTGCGAAACAGGGTATCCGACGCGGGGTAACTTACCTGGGGGGAAGAGGAGGCGGGATCGGTTATCACCAGGGATTTTAACACGTCGTTTACCGCTCCTACCGGAAAAGGGAGGGTGATCCCCGCCGGACCGTCCAGCGTTCCGTGATGTTCAAAGTATCCCACTCCAGAGGAAAATAAGGATAACCGTCTGAGGGGAAGGGTCCCGGCGGCCTCCGCAACGGGGGACGGGGCGTCTCCACCCGGAGCCTGGGCCGGAACGGATTCCCGCACAGCCTGGGCAACCACGACGGTATACGCCGGGATCGCCGCGAGAATCATCATCATACAAAAACGCCTTATCATAAGAATGCTCCTTGCATCTGTTTCGTGTATTCGATTATACCATACGGAATAAAAAAATTTACTAGAAGTTTGTTGCGCTTCGCGCTTAATCCCCCAAAATCGCCAATCAGAAGATTTTTTACCCTGCAAACTCCGGCGGACCAAATGCCCGCAACAGGCTGCTAGAAAACTTCGCATGTTTTTAAACCGGGAAGCCCGGGAAGAATTTGACGTACCCCGCCCTTCATAGTAAGATTCAGTTCATTATGCGAATCGCTCTTGCTCAAATCAATTCAACAATCGGTGATTTTTCCGGCAACATGGAAAAAATCCTTACCTTTAGCCGCCGGGCCGCGAGGGAACATCAGGCCAATGCGGCGCTTTTTCCTGAACTGGCGGTTTGCGGGTATCCGCCGATGGACCTCCTGGACCAGGACCGGTTCGTTGAGGCTAATATCCGGGCCGTCCGTATCCTCCAGCGGGAACTGCCCCGCGGCATAGCGGTAGGAATAGGCTTTGTGGGCAGAACCCCCTATTCCGGCGGCAAGGCCCTGGTGAATGAATACGGTATCATCCTCAATGGAAAACTCGCCTTTGAGCAGATCAAAACCCTGCTCCCTACCTACGATGTGTTTGACGAGGCCCGGAATTTTGAGAGCGCCCAGGAATGGAACGTCTTTGAATGGAACGGAGAACGGATAGGCGTGGCGATCTGCGAGGATGTGTGGCGGGAAACCGCGATTCCCGGGGCCCGGTACGTCAGAGACCCGGTTCGGCTCCTCCTGGACCAGGGGATCAGCCTGCTCTGCGTTCCTTCCGCATCCCCCTATTACGCGGGGAAATTCCAGGTCCGCTGTGAGCTGGCGGAACGGCTTTCCGCACGGGGGGACATCCCTATCGCCTATATCAACGCCGTTGGCGCTAACGATTCCATCATCTTCGACGGGCGGTCTTTTATAGTACGCCCTCCCCGCATCCAGGCGGACCGGAGCGGACCGGCGGGAAGGATTGAATGCGTCGCACGGGACTTTGAGGAAGACCTGGTTGTTTGGGATTCCCGCGCCCCAGAACCGAAGGATTCCTCCCGCCGCCTGCGGGCGGAGCCGTCTGATGAAAAGCGGGAAGACCCGGACCCCTTCGCGGTTGGCCTGTCCCGCCGCGAATTGGACGCCCTGGAAGACGCCCTGGTCCTGGGTATTCGGGAATACATGGAGAAGTGCGGATTCAGCCGGGCCCACCTGGGGCTTTCCGGCGGCATAGACTCGTCCTTAGCGGCGTATTTGGCGGTAAAAGCCCTGGGCGGCGGCAAGGTTGCCGGGTTCAGTATGCCTTCCCGGTTTTCCTCCCAAGGTTCCAGGGATGACGCCGCGGAGCTGGCCCGCAATCTCGGTTGTTCCTATACGACTCTGCCCATAGAGCCGGTATATGCCAGCTTCCTTACCGCCCTAACGGATGTTTTTCAGGGCCGCCCCTTTGACAGCGCGGAGGAAAACCTTCAGGCCCGCATCCGGGGAACCCTGCTTATGGCGTACTCCAACAAGTTTGGGTCCATGCTGCTGACCACGGGCAACAAGAGCGAGCTTGCTATGGGGTATTGCACCCTGTACGGCGACATGGCTGGTTCCCTCGCCCCCATAGGCGATCTGTTTAAGACGGAGGTTTTCGCCCTGTGCCGCCGGATCAACGAAAAGTCCCGCGCCGCATCCGGCAAAGACCTTATCCCGGAGGCGGTCATCCGCAAGCCGCCATCGGCTGAACTCCGGCCCAACCAAACGGATCAGGACAGCCTTCCCCCCTACGAGGTCCTTGACGAAATTCTCAAACTCTATTTGTTTGAAAATCTGTCTATAGACGAAATCACGGCGCGGGGCTGGGACGCCGGGCTTGCGGGCCGCGTCATCCGCACGGTCGCCCAGGCGGAATTCAAACGCCGCCAAGCGCCGCCGGTTCTTAAGGTTTCTCCCCGCGCTTTTGGGATGGGCCGCAGAATGCCCATAGCGCGGCATATCTACGAGGTTTAGCAGGCGGCAGGATAACCACCGGGCATGAAAAAACGCACGGGGCTTACACTACACGCCCCGCGCTGGCGCCGGTCAGCGCGGCGTTCTCCACTGCCGTAACTCCGTTCACAAAGGCCAGGCTAAGGCCCGCCGCCATTTTCATAGGCTCAAGATACGTCGCCTCATCGCGGAAGGCGTTGTTATCAAAGACGAGGAGATCGGCGCGCATGCCGGGGGCGATTACACCCCGGCGGAAAAGGCCAAGGCGGGCGGCGGGGGCGGCGCTCATCTTGCGGACTGCGGTTTCCAGGGGCAGCACCGGGCGGTCAAAAACGAAATCCCGGAGGAAATGGGGGAACGCGCCCGTAAGCCGCGGGTGAGGGCCGCGCATATCGCCGTAAAGAGCGTCGCTTATGAGGATGGAATAGGGAAGCCGGGCAATGGCGTCAATGTCCGTCTGGGTCATGCTCCGGTTGATGATTCCGACTTTGCCCCGCTCCGCGTACATGAGCCGGGCGACAAATTCGGCCTCGTCTGCGGCGCGGGCCTCACGAGCGGCCTCGCTCACTGTTTTGCCAAGAAAAACGCGGTTCTCCGTGAGCGTTACCGAACTAATAATCGTACGGTCCCAGCCTATCGTCTTTGAGAGGTTGTCCCAGCCAGGCTCCCCCGATTCAAGAAGGCTTCGCAGGCGTTCAATGTTTTGCGGCTTGTTGAGGCCGGCAAGGGCCTGGTCTATTCCCGCCGCGAGGAAACCGGGCGGCAGCATTTGCATCATGGTTGAGGAACCGCAGTCGTAGGGGTAGAAGTCGCAGGTTATGTCCATGCCGCCGGAGCGCTCCTTTTCAATTATATCTATGGCCCGGGCCAGCGCCCCGCCCCACGCCCTAACGCCCGCGGCCTTGAAGTGGCTGATCTCCAGCGGGACTTCGGCCTGCTTCGCCACAGCGATCACCTCGGACACGGCGTCGGGAAGACGCTCCGTCTCCCAGCGCATGTGGGTGCAGAGTATACCCCGCCCCTTCATTACCCGCGCCAGGGCGGCGATCTCGTCCGGGGTGCAGTATGCCTCCGGCACATACATAAGGCCGATTGAAAGCCCCCTCGCCCCGGCGTCCAGCGCCTCGCGGAAAAGCGCCTGAGCCTTCTCCATCTCCGCTTGGGTGTAGGGCGTTCCCTCAAAACCTTTAGCCGCAATGCGAATCGCCCCCATACCGGCAAAAAACCCCATATTGAAGGGAAGCGGAACGGATTTAAGGCGTCCGGCGTACTCCTGGTGGCTCGAAAAGGTTTCGTTTTCAAAGGAACCAAGACAGGGCGCCACGTAATTTTGGAGCTGCGCCCGTGTTTCCGGCCTGTTCGGTACCGGCGCCATGCCGCAATTCCCGGCAAAACAGGTTGTAATCCCCTGGAGCAGCTCAATTGCCCCCGCCTTCTCCGCCCCGCCCGAAAAGAGCGCCGCGTCGCAGTGCCGGTGTATGTCGATGAAACCAGGGCACAGGGTCTTTCCCCCGGCGTCAATCGTCTCATCCGCGCCGGCGTTAACCGTTCCCACAGCGGCAATCACGCCGCCGTCGATAAGTACATCTCCGGGGTAACCGGGCTTCCCGGTCCCGTCAACGATAAAAGCGTTTATTATTTTGGTCATTCGGTATCCTTATATTCAGAAAGTGAAGGTATTGGCGCCGCAGTTGAGCGCGCCGTTCGTGGTCTGCGATGTCGGGGAGGCCGGCGTTCCGCCGTCCCGGTTCACCGTGCCCGGCCTCTTTATTTTCCCCCTCAGCGAAAACTGGTTCATCCTCTTATTATACAGTATATCCCCAAAGCATGGTTCTATTATCCGCGTCCGCCTCCCGTACAACCCCCGCTTCTTACCCCCGTGAAAAGGCCGCCCTTCAAACTGTTCGTTCCGCGGCTTCCCACAAGTTCTCTTCGCTCGCAATGACGAGAGCCGCGACTCCTCCGTCCTTCCGAAGACACGTCCCCCTGACCATTTACACTTTCTTTCTTTGTATGGTATAAATAATACAACTATGAGCGTATTTGCGGCCTTCCCGCAGACATATATTGTAATTGCTTCACTTTCTTGCGCTGCGTCGCTTTGCTTGGCACGCTTATTGCTCTCTCTCTCTCTCTCTCTCTCTCTCTCATAAATTCGCTTATTGCGTTATTTTAGGGGATAGATCTGTCCGCATAACAGCCCTATCCCCTATTTTTATACATTTCCCTCGTAAAACCGCCGGTGTATACGGGTTTACCGGCCTTTTCCTTTCCCCTGTATTCCGCGCCGCTTGCGGCTTATGGAAGAATCCGCCCTGGGGCGGTTATACACAGCTATGCCTACGGGCATAAAACGCTATGGAGGCTTTTATGAAAAAAAGCACATTGTTTCTTGCGGGAATGGCGGCCCTTCTGCTGTCGTTCGGATTGATTCTGACGGGTTGCCCCACTGGCTCGGATGACTCAGGCGGCAACAACAACGGCGGCGGCAGTGACAATCTGCCCGAGACCCTAACCGCTGCTGAGGCGAAAGAATTCTTCACTGACCATTATAAAAACGCATCTAACGAAGAAGATAAAATGGGTGTTCTCATGTTGATTTCCTTTATAGCGGAAGATACAAAAGACCAAGCGCTATTGGATAAGCTTAAGGAGATGGAGCAGAGTGGCACTTTTCCCAATGATCTCTCTGATCTGGGTCTGTCGGATACATTTTGGCAAGCCGTTTCGGAAGGCTGGAGTGACATAAAAGACTTCTTCGAAGACGGCACCGGCAGCGATGACCCCGGCACCGGCGGCAAGGGTGACTCCGATGGCGATGGCGCCACTCCCCTGACATGGACCAAGGTTGATGACACCACATTTAGTTTATCCTATATCTACGGCATAGCCTACGGCGGCGGCAAGTTCGTGGCCGTGGGCGAACACGGCAAGGCGGCGTATTCCACAGACGGGATAA
>JAIRSS010000015.1 GCA_031255315.1 Spirochaetaceae bacterium | reverse complement strand
ATTCGTCCCGATGTTCACTCATGAACCGATACACCATCGGCGGGGTCTCTCCTGTGCGAAGATGTCCGCCCCTTTCTTTAGGATTTCGAGTGAAGCGAAGCTTCACACCGCCTCCCTCGGCGCCTTGTTTTCCTTCCGCAGGCGGGTAAGTTCCTCGTCCCGCAGTCGTCCGTGCCCGGGGAAGGGCGGTAATTCTGTACCCCCCATTTCCCGGGCCTGCCGTATCCATCGGTGGAGCATATTCTCGTTAATGCCCAAATCCGCCGCGACTTGGCGCACCGGCTTCTCGTGCTTCTGTGCCGGCGCTACCGCTTCGACTTTGAACTCCTTGGAGTAAACCCGCCGTTCTTTGTCTTTCGTTCCCATCTTTTCCTCTCCTTCGGTTATATTTCCCGCTTATCTTTATGTCTACCAGATGGGGTAAGGTCCAGTATTTGCAGATACACCAGAGGCGGGGAACGGAGGCGATGGAGGGGATAGGGATATTACCGGGATATGAAGGGATAGCGGTACATGACTGCCGGGAGTCATATTGGGCATACCAGTGTACCCATGCATTGTGCAACGCCCCATCTTTTAACTATGGTAACTGGTCGCCGACTATTGTCAGTTACGATACTACCATTGCCGAATTGAAAGTATTCATGTCCGGGGATTAAACCAGAGCGCTACTGAACTTCCGTAGAATACTAAGGAAACCTCGCAGAGTTCTGCTAAAGTCCTGTAGAACTCTGCGGAAGCCTTGTAGGAATCTACGAAACATCTGTAGAACACTATGAAATTGACGACATTTAATATCCCGCAAGAGGCTTTAACGCCAATTCAGGAACAACTAGTAGGCTGATTACACTAAATGCCAAAAAAATATGCCAACAAGGTCCACAATTTAACCGCGGATTTCACGAATTATCGCGGATATTTATCCGTGTTCATCCTGTTATATCCGCATAATCTGTGGTTCCTATCCACAGATTTAGTCCAAGCATCCTACTAGCCGCTTATGAGATGGCTTTTGAGGCGGCGCAGAACCCGAACCGCGGGAAAGTAGACGTTTTGACCAAGAACGAGGCGAAAGAAGCCCTGACACGTAGTCTTAGGGTGTTCACCAGGGTATATTTACCTATAATCCGGCGGTTTCTGATGCCGACAGCCGTCATCCCCAACACTACGCCCTTACATATCCGCCCGCTGATCGCGCAGACAGCGCTCTATCTCTTCCTTTGTGTGCAGAACGCCTTGTCCCATGCCGGGACAGGAGCGGGCGGCGGCTTTCCAAGCGGCGGGAGAGGCAAGGAGGGACGGCCAGAAGGGGAAGGCGCGGCACTGGAGGGGCCGGGCCTTGTATACGGAACAGCCGTCTTTCCAGAAGATGCAGTCGTAGTTGGCCTTTTCCTTTAATGACAGACGCAAAGAGCCGTCCGGCCCTCTAATCCGGCGGCAGTACACGGCGGTAAAATCATCGGTCTTCATTTGGAGTTCGCGCGAAAGGGCCTCAATATCGGGGGCGGTAAGGAACACAAAGCCTTCATCGTAACGGCAGCAGGTTGAACAGCGGAGGCAGGAAAACCGGAGACCCTCATCGTAGAACGGCCGCAAGGGCGTTTCATTCATGGCGTGGGGTCCTATATTTTCCGCAAAATCTCGATGGGGGGTATTTTCCCGGCTCTGCGGGCGGGAAACCAGGAGGCCAGCACGGAACAGAGCAGCGTGAACAGGCCGATAAAGGCAACGGTTTTCCAGTTTATGATGATGGGGATCACCTCCAGATAATAGCCGCTGTCCAGTATCCTCACTTCCCCGCCGTGGAACAAGGACGTGAAGAAACTGAGGGCGGCTTCCAGGCCTCGGATAAGCTGATTGATGAAATAGCCGATGAGAAGTCCCGAAGCGCTTCCCGCGATTACGCCGCCAAGTCCGGTGAAGAAGCCCGCGCAGAGGAAGATGCGGCTTGTCGCGGCGGGGCTTGCCCCGGCGGCTTTAAGCACGGCGATGTCCTGGCGGCGGTCAATGACCAGCATACCTGTAGCCGAGGATACGTTTACCGCCGCAACCAGCACGATCAGCGCCATGATGAACAGCAAAAGCTGACGGGTGGATTCATAGGAGCTGTACTGGGAACGTTGCAGGTCTTTCCATGTGTAGACGCTGTACGGCGCTCCCAGTTCCGCCGCAAGGATCGAGGCCGTCGCGTCGGCCTTCCGGTAGGGATCATCAATTTTAAGCATAAGGTAATCCTGCGAAAAGGCCGGGTCCAGAAGGCGTTCCCCGCCGGAATAGCTCAACACGCACCAGAGGGCGTCCAGTTCCCGGTAGCCGGAAGATATTATGCCCTTGACTTTGAAGGGAAGGGTGCGGGGTATGCTCGCGCCGGAAGCGGCGGAAGTGTTGGCATGAACGCTCATGATGTAAACGGTTTTTCCCGTTTCCGCGCCGACCGAGCGGGCCAGTTCCTCGCCCAAAAGGACTTCGTTAGCGCCCTCCAGTTCCGCGCTGCCCTCGATGACCTTGAGAAAGCGGCGGCTTCCGGCATCGGTCCAGAAGGAGGTTTCCGTCGCCCGTACCGCCGCCCCGGCTTTGCCCCCGCTCCCCATGATAACGGCGAGGCCGGATCGTTCCTTCCACGCGCCGCGCAGTCCGGGCAGTTCAGGCAGCGCGGGAAATTCCCCCGCGTTCGAGCTGAAGTAGTCGTACACCTGAATGTGGCCGGTGCCGAGTTCCAAGTAGCGGTCGGTAATGCCCTGTATCATACCGTCCGCGACAATGAGCGTTACCATGATGGGGACGAGGGACAGGGCTATTCCTATGGCGGCCCCTTTAAGGTAACGGCCTCCCCCGCGCCCTTTGCCCCAGAGGTAGCGGGCGGCGATGAAGAATTCACTGAAAACCTTCACACCAGTACGCCCCCCTCCAGGGTGTAACGCGCCATTGCCCGGCCCGCCACTTTTTCGTCATGCGTTACCAGGATAAGGGTCTTTCCCCATTTCTCAGCGCCGGAATAGAGAAGTTCCGCCACTGAATCGCTGTTGCTCGGATCGAGGTTGCCGGTGGGTTCATCGGCGAGGATCAGGTCGGGGTTGTTGATCATGGACCGGGCCACGGCTACCCGCTGGCGTTCCCCGCCCGAAAGCTGGAACGGGTAATGGTGAAGCCGCTCCCGCATGTTTACATCGGCAAGCAGCGCGGCGGCCCTTTCCAGCGCGTCCTTCTTTTTCATTCCCGCCATGTAGCCGGGAATCATCACGTTTTCCAGCGCGGTAAAATCCTTGAGCAAATAGTGAAACTGAAAGACAAAGCCGACACGGTCGCGCCGGTAAGAAGTAAGCGCGTTTTCGGAGAGGCCCGTTATCCCGATTCCGGCAACCTTTACGGAACCGGAATCGGCGCGGTCAAGTCCGCCCAGAATATTGAGGAGGGTGCTTTTGCCGCTTCCGCTCTGGCCGTTAATGGCAACCGTGGTTCCCGCCGTAACGGTAAAGCTGACTCCCTTGAGAATATGCAGGGTCTCCGCGCCCGAGGAAAAGGTCTTAACAATCTCGCCGACTTCGATAATGTTATCACCGGCGCTGTCATTCATACTGTTAATCATACATCACTCACTATACCACCCATAACACAAGCAGGGCATCGTCATTGCGAGCGGGCGGCAAGTTGCCGGGCGAAGCAATCCAGCGCAGAGACTGCCTTGTCTGGATTGCTTCGGCGCTTTGCGCCTCGCAATGACGGCTATCTTGTGAAACGCCTCACATAATCCGCCTAAGCCTTTTATAGCTTTCAACAAAACCACTATATCACCCATAACGCAAACAGGGCATCGTCATTGCGAGCGAAGCGAAGCAATCCAGCGCAGAGACTGCCCGGTCTGGATTGCTTCGGCGCTACGCGCCTCGCAATGACGGCTATCTTGTGAAACGCCGCACACAATCCGCCTAAGCCTTTTATAGCTTTCAACAAAAGCACTATATCACTCATAACGCAGAACGTCCGCCGGCCTGGCTCTCGAAACTTTGCCCGATGCGAACCATGCCGCAAGCACAGCGGAAAAGAAGCCGAATAAAAAGATGAGTGCCGCTTCTCCCGGAATGACGCGGGAGGGAATCTCCCTGATGTAAAACACGGCCGGGGAGAATACGGCAAAGCCGTCCGCGCCCTGTGCGCCGAAGGGCGAAACAATCAGGTTGACGAGGCCGATTACGCCGTTGACCAG
>JAIRSS010000129.1 GCA_031255315.1 Spirochaetaceae bacterium | reverse complement strand
GTTTCCGGGGATAAGATGATATTCACAGAGATGGATATTCGGGAAAACTATCCTCTGCAAAATTATGACGCCATTATGGTTCCCGACATCACGGAACGAAGGCCGGCGGCCGCCTTAAGCCGCCTGGAACGCCGCATTACGGTCAGAGGAGCGGTGCGGCGGCCCGGTACGTACGAACTGGGCCCCGCTGAAAACCTTCGGGATCTGATTGAGGTGTACGCCGACGGGCTTACCCCCCGGGCGGATAAAAACCGCATGGAGTTGATACGCTATGAGGGAACCACATCGTCTGTTGGGGAAAGGATATCCCTGAAAGAATCACACATTGCCGGTGATTTTGCTCTGCAAAATTACGATATTATTACTATTCCCGACATCAGCGAATGGTGGCCCATAACATCGGAGGAACCCGCCGTTCAACGGGCTGCTCATTGAACGAATATACGGAAGAGGCTAGACTAAAGGCGTGACAACGCCTTTGCTGGAAGTACAGCGTCTTTCTATTGGGATACAACGGAGCCGGGATTATCTCCGTGCGGTAAACGATATTAGTTTTACCATTAACCGGGGGGAAATCCTCGGCATCGTTGGGGAATCGGGGTGCGGGAAAACCCTTACCGCCTTGGCCATCCCCGGCTTGCTGCCTGACGGCGCGTCGATAAGCTCTGGGGACATTGTGTTTGAAAACCGGAACTTTGCCGGTCTGAAAGACCGGGAACGGTGCGAAATACGCGGGAAACATCTTTCCATGATTTTTCAGGAGCCGATGACGTCCCTCAACCCCTTAATCAAAATCGGGCGGCAGATCGCCGAACCCTTGGAACTTCACGGATATACGGACAAAGTCCGTATACGCCGGGAAGTTTTGGACGTCATGGAAAAGGTAGGACTTCCCGACCCGGAACGTCTTTCAGGCGAGTATCCTCATCAGCTTTCAGGCGGTATGCGTCAGCGGGTGATGATAGCTCTGGCCATGATCTGCAAGCCGAAGCTGCTCATAGCCGATGAGCCTACCACCGCCCTGGATGTTACTATTCAGGCCCAACTCCTTCGATTGATGCAATGGTTTAATAGAACCCAGGGGACTTCTATCCTTTTTATCTCCCACGATCTTGCCCTGGTAAACCGCCTCTGTAACCGGGTGCTGGTTATGTACGCGGGGAAACTCGTTGAGGAAGGGCCGGTTCGGGATATTTTCCGCCGCCCGGCTCATGAATACACTAAAGGCCTCATCGGGGCCATCCCGTCCAAAGACCGTAAGGGCGGCCCCCTGGCGAACATCCCCGGCAAGGTCCCCTCAATAGAAGACGCGGGAAAATTACGCGGCTGTCCTTTCGCTCCCCGCTGTTCCCGCAGGGAGGCGCGTTGCGACGCCTCCTTTCCGGCCCGGATGGATCTGGGCGGCGGCCGCACGGTCTGCTGTTTCCCTCCCACCGGGAACGGCGCGGCGGGAGGCGGGGTCTAGCGGAATGCCCTTCGTCCTCGTTCGGGATGTGTCCACGGTCTATGTATCTCGTTCCTACGGCATCCTGGGGAAAAAAAATAGGAAACCCGTCCTCGATCACATTAATCTGGAAATTCAGGAAGGAGAAATCTTCGGTCTTGTCGGGGAATCGGGATGCGGCAAATCCACCCTGGCCCGGGCCGTCTTGGGGCTGATCGATTATGAGGGAGAAATCGTCATCGACGGGATCAGACAGGATCGCCTGCGCCGCCGGGAAATGGCACGGAAGGTACAGGCCGTCTTCCAGGACCCCGCGGGTTCCCTCAACCCGGTCAAAACCATCGGCAGTATCCTGGAGGAACCCTTGCGTATACAGGGAGTTAAAGACCGGGCGGAGCGGGTACGGCAGGTATGCGCGATTCTCTCTCTGGTCGGCCTTGATCCCTCCTATAGAACCCGCCGGCCTTCAGAGCTGTCCGGCGGCCAGCGGCAGCGGGTATGTATAGGCTGCGCCCTCATGCTGAACCCCAAACTCATCATCGCGGACGAGGCCGTCAGCTCCCTTGACGTATCCGTGGGCGCTCAAATACTCAACCTTTTCAGAGACCTGCACCAAAGGCTGGGGCTTTCCCTGCTTTTTATTTCCCACAATTTGAACGTCGTGTATTATCTCTGCGACCGTATCGCGGTGATGTACCGCGGTCAAATTGTGGAGCTCGGCGCCGCCGGGGATGTTTACTCCTCCCCCGCCCATCCCTATACTCAGGCGCTGTTGGCGGCGGTCCCGGAACTAACCGCCGCTCCGGAAGCGGACGGGGAGGAAACGGCTGCGCCCCCTCCCGGGCCGGGTATTTTAGACGCGGGTTCTCCCGCCGGGCTTGACGCGTCCGATGACGGCGCGTGCCGGTACGCCCGCCTTTGCCCCCGCCAGGGTGAATGCGGCGGCGGGGAGCCGGAAATGGCCGCCGTCGCCCAAACGGGAAAGGAGCCGCATTACGCGCGGTGCGCGTTGATAACGCGCCGTTAGGTTTTTTGTTTTACATGACCGGCCCCTGGTTTTTCTACTCTGTCTTCAATTCCATAAATCGGCCGATAATAATGCAGCAGTACTTACTATAGATACCGTATACTAACTAAGATGGAGAAATTGATACCATGAAAAAATCCATTGGCCTTCATATTCAGCAGAGCCGTTCCGGGGTTTTCCGGGGTTGCCGGAAAACCGGGGCTTCCCTGCTTCCTGCGGTCATACGAACAGGATGTATCGCGATACTGCTGTGGTTTCCTGGAGGGAATCTGAGCGCTCAACAGGTTGACGCCGAAGAGCTTCGTAAAGGGCAAACCCCGCCGGCGGCCTTCATAAATTATGTGGGGCCCTACGCCCGCGTCGACACCCGCCAGCAAATATGGAATATCGGATACGCGCCGGGCGTGTTAATCCGGGAGGGCGCTCAGAGCGCCGGCGGCCTTACGCGGTATTTTGTCATCCATTCCATAAGCGGGCCGGAGGGAGATAAACTTGACGCGGATATTTTCGGTCTGGGCGAAAACGTAGGGGTGGACCACATCAGAAATCTGCGGCTGATCATTCAAGGCTACCTTGAAGGGGCCTACGCCTATTCCGCCCAGGATGCGGCGCTCCTTGCGGAATATATCACCGTTTACAACGCGGTTTTTCGAGGAAATTGGGAGTATATCACCAGCCGGTACAAAACCCCGGTCATGCGGAACCTGGAACGGGACAAGGCCGGACTTTCCACCCGGTTTAACGAATGGCCGGGCCGAACCCTCCTGCTCATTCCGCTGGCGACGGGCGGCGCCGGTTCTCTAAGCGCGGTGGATACCAGTTCTCTGACCGCCCACGAAGTAATTGCGGAGATGCGGAAAGAAGAGGGCCGGGGGATAGAAAGCCGCCGGGAAATGGTGGACCTCAAAGAACGGGAAGCCGACGCCGCCGAACAACGCGCGGCCCTTCAGCGGGAGGCCGCCGCTCAAGAAGAGAACCGCCTGGCCCGGGAGCGGGAAGAAGCCGCCCGGCGCCGGGAAGAAACCGCCTGGGAGCGGGAAGCGGTGGAGCGGGAACGGGAGGCGGCAGCCCGGGAATGGGAGGAGCTTAGGGCCGGTGAGCCGGCGGGCGGACTGACTCCCGAAGAAAGCCGCCGCCTGGAAGAGGAGCTGGCCGTGAGGGAAGCCGAGGCGGATAGAAAAACGGAAGAACTGGATCAGCGGGAAGCCGAAGAGGACCGGAAAGAAGAAGAACTGAACGAGCGGGAAGAAGCCCTAGCGGAAAAGCGGGAAGAGATCGAACAGACCGAACAGTTTGCAGAGCAGAAAGCCGCGGAAGCCCGGCAGGAACGGCAGGACATTGCCCAGGATCAACGGGCCGCCGCTGCCACCGCCCAGCGGGAACCTCCCCGGACGGTTCAGGAGGCCGGGGTTTTAGGAATACGCCTTATAAGCGCCGGCAGCCCGCTGGGCAGTTTCGTGCGTGTTGACGCCGGAACCGGCAGGGAACTGAAATCTTCCGCTTTGAACTCCGTGAACGTGAGAACGGTGGTCTCCGTGGAAGAGAATATCTTCTCGATAGCCGGAGAAAACCGGGGAAACGGAGCCATTAGAATCGTGGGGATCAACCTCGATACCCTGGAAATATCCGTACAGGGGGAGGACGACATTCATCCCCAAAGCCTCCTTTGGGTGTACGCCGGCAAGCTCTATGCCCTAACCAATACGGGAGGTTCCCCGCGTTTAGCCCGGTTCAGTACCGGCCTTGAACGGGAAGCCCAGTCAAATGTTACGGTACACGCCTACGCTGCCCCAACCTTCCATGAAAGCGCGGTGCTGATCCAGCGGGCCGACGGAGCGCTTATGGTACTCAACGGGGAGGATCTTTCGGAGCGGCAATAAGACGAATCAGCGCTCAAAGCGCCGCCGCGCCGCGAACCTGGTCTCTTGAAATTGCGTTCTTTCTATTATATAGTACGCCCTATGCTCTGTAAATGTTCCCTTGTAGTCCGCACCTATGAATGTGATAGTTACGGACATGTAAACAATGCAAATTATCTTAATTATTTGGAATACGCCCGGTACGAATTTCTTAAAACGATAGACTTTGACTATCCGGAGTTTATCCTGTCGGGTTACGGCGTATATATTGCCAGAGTCGAGATTGATTACAAAAAACCCGCCGTTACTGATGACGCTCTGGTTATACATTCCTGGCCGCTCAAGAAAGGGGCGGCGAGCGGGATTATCGCCCAGCGAATATTCCGGGGGGAAGAGGTCATCGTCGAGGCGAAGGTTACGTGGGTTTCGGTGGATTCACGGGGTATGCCCGTCAAGCTGCCGCAAAAGTGGGATATGCCCGGCTTATATCCCTAATATCCGGTAAGACGGGCAAAGCCGCGCAAACATTCTATCATAAACTCGTTTTAAGTTTTTTTTCTTTGGCGTACCGTTCAAGGGCGAGCTGTATCAGCGAATCAATTAAACCGGTATAGGAAAGCCCGCCGGCCTCCCACAACTTCGGGTACATGCTGATTTTGGTGAATCCCGGCATGGTGTTGATTTCGTTGACCAGGATGGAGGGGCCGTCCGTTCCCGGACCAGCCTCCCGGAGGAAGAAATCTACCCGGCCAAGCCCTTCGCACCCAAGAACCTTGAAGGTCTTGACCGCCAGATTCTGAATTTCCCGGGTTGTTTCCGGCGATAATGCGGCGGGTATCCGCAGGACCGCTCCGTTTTCGTCGAGATATTTTGCCTCATAGGAGTAAAACTCATGGGAAGAGACCACCTCCCCGGGAACCGACGCCGCCGGGGTCTCGTTTCCCAGGACGGCGCATTCTATCTCCCGGCCCTTGATAAACTCCTCCAGGATGATCTTCCGGTCATAGACAAAGGCGTTCCGCACCGCCTCCCGGTATTCGTCTTCATCGCGGACCTTGCCCACCCCCACGGAAGACCCCATATTGGCGGGTTTGACGAAGAAGGGAAGCCCCAGCTTCGCGGCAAGCCCGGCAAAATCCGGAACAGCCTCGTGGGACATGAGGGAAACGAACGCGCCGACAGGAACGCCGCCGTCCCGGAGGAGCCGCTTCATCACATCCTTGTCCATACCCACGGCAGACCCAGTTACTCCCGCGCCCACAAAGGGAATATCCGCCAGTTTCAACAGGCCCTGTACCGTGCCGTCTTCCCCGAAGGGTCCGTGGAGGATGGGGAAGATCACGTCAAGCGTCCGGAGGCTCCCCCGCCCCAGGAGGCTGGAAAGCGCCCCGCCGGATTCGGGAACCAGCGCCGCCGGTTCGCCGCTCTGGTCCAGCCTGATCTTCCGGGGATCGCCTGAATCCAGGAGGAACTTCGATTCATCGCTTAAAAACCACCGTCCCGTTTTGTCTATCCCGATGAGGACGGGGTTGTACTTCTCCCGGTTTATGGCTTCGAACACATTTTGAGCTGATTGCAGGGACACTTCATGTTCCGCTGATTTCCCTCCAAATAAGATGCCTACGGTTATCTTTTTTGCCACAACTTTCACGCTCCTTACCGGTCAATCTATTCCCATGGCGCCGCGCAGCCGGGCGATTGTAGCCCGGCCTATGTCCCGCGCTTTCTCCGCGCCTCTGGCAAGCAGGGCGTCCAGAGCCGGGATGTCCGCCATGACCGCGTTGAACCGTTCCCGCAGGGGGGTAAGTTCCCGGTTCATCACCCGGAAAAGTTCTTCCTTAGCCTCGCCCCAGCCCATGCCTCCCGCGCGGTACCGCGCCGCCAGCGCCTGCTGTTCCTCAGGCGAGGCAAACAGGGTATACAATAGATAAATTTGGGAAGCCTCCGGCTTCTTGGGTTCTTCGACAGTTTGGGAATTGGTAACGATGCGCATGACCAGTTTGCGAAGTTCCTTTTCCGCCGCAAAAAGGGGAATGACGTTGCCGTAGCTCTTACTCATCTTCCGTCCGTCAAGACCGGGCACCACCGCCATCTGTTCCTGTATAGACGCCTCCGGCAGCCTGAGAAGTTCCGCCTTGTAGTTGAAGTTGATCGCCTGGGCTATATCATGAGCCATTTCTACATGCTGGGTCTGATCCTTGCCCACCGGCACCAGGTGGGAGTCAAAAAGCAGGATGTCCGCAGCCATGAGCACCGGGTAGGTGTAAAGCCCCATGTTGATTCCCGCGTCGGGGTCGTTCTTCTTGTCAAGATTGTCCTGCACCGCCGCTTTATAGGCGTGCGCCCGGTTCATCAGCCCCTTAGCGGTAAACGCCATCAGGATAGTGGTCAGTTCAAAGGTTTCGGGAACGGAACTTTGGCGGTAAAAGACCACCTCCTCAGGGTTAAGCCCTGCGGCAAGCCAGCCCGCCGCAACCTGGCGGATATTGGCCGACAGCTCTTTGGGGTCCTTCACGGTATTAAGGGCGTGATAATCCGCGATAAAATACCGGGCGTCGTATGTTTTCGCCAATTCCAGGGCCGGCTTGATAGCCCCAAAATAGTTTCCAATATGGAGAATTCCGGTGGGTTTAATCCCCGTGAGGGCAATTTTCTTCATGATTAGAAAATCTACCCGGAAAAGCCGGTCATGTAAAGCCTGGCAGGGCGGCCATATCCGTACCTTTCCCCACCGGGAAGACAAAAAAATATGCGTGGAATAAAAAAGACCAGGAGCAAAAGGTGAGAAAGAACAACAAAGAACGGCGTAATTACTCCAGGGAGTTCAAGGCCGAAACGCCGCCGCCGGGCGAAGCGCGGCGTGCTGGAGCGGCGGAAAGAAGCCGATGCGGAACCGGCGGGCCTGATTCGCCGGATACAAGAGCGGCGTCACTATCGGTACGGGACCCCCGGGTATTGTAAACTTAGGAAACCGCCGCCTTTAACGGCGCTTGTTGACTTGCCGTAATATTCGCTAAAAGTCCGAAAGATTATACCGAAAAAGTGTTGACTTATTTTCTGGATTGCTTATACTCATCTTGTGGGTCACAAACCATTAAAATACGTTGTATGTGGTGTACAGAGACAGGGGATGTTTCAAAACTTCAGTTTTGGACAGTTTCTCTATGCAAGGTCATAATATACGCCCTATAGTGCGCAGTTAAGATTAAATTGAAAATTTACGGATTGCCAATATTCATAAGTAAAGATTGCAAAGGACAAATACAAAAGATGCATATACCTATTCAACTGCCTGCGGGCGTTACAGCGCCGGGGAACAAGAAAAGTTCTCAAATCACGCTGCGGCTGAATGGGTACAGATGAATAAAACTTCGAGGAGGAAGTAATGAAACTTAAATTTAAATTAAGCGCCATTGTTGTCGCAATCATGGTAACGGTTGTGGGCGGCCTTACCGCGTTGATCCTTGCCCAGGCATCGTCCGTAATCAGACGAGTGTCGCTCGAAAGCGCCCAGCGGCTGGCTTCCCAGCAGGCGACTTACTGGGAGGGCCGGGAAGAAGGATACCTCAGGGTGGCCACGGTAACGGCGGGTTATATGAGCGACTACGAAGGGACCGAGCCGGAGCGTCGGCGTCGGCGTTTTGATCAGTTTCTGATGGCAACTCTGACAACGGAATCGAATTTGGAGGGCATCTTTGCCGTGTTTAAGCCCAATGCTCTAGACGGTATGGATAGCCAGTTCCGGGGAACGCCCGGTTCCACTGCCGAAGGAGTCTACGCCCCCTGGTATACCCGCCGGTCCGGGGCGATAGAGTATCTGACTTATGAGAGGGTTGCCGATGCCCAGGCGTTCCTCAACGGGCCCGGCGCGCGGAACCAGGTGCTGATGGATCCCGAACTGCAAATGGTAGCCGGTCGGCAAGCCCACACCTTCTGTATGTTTGTACCGATTATTGCCAAAAACAACGAGGTTATAGGGCTTGTGGGGCTTGACATCGGCATTGACGCGGTACAGGGGATTGTTGAAGAGACATTAAAGAACTATGCCGATATCAGCGCTTTGGAAGTCTATTCCGGTAACGGCACCATTATGGGGCACACCGACAAAAACCGCGTCGGTATGAACATGCAGGAAGCCGACGCGGCTCTTTTTAACGGGGTTGTCAACGAAGCGGCTGACGCGATAAAGAACGGGAAACTCTACGAAACCGAGCAATATTCGCCGCTGCTCAAGACCAAGCTGGAAATCGTTTTATACCCTCTGACTATCGGTGAAACCGGCTCTTCATGGTCGGTCATGGTAGGCGTCACGGAAAAAGATATTCTTGACGAGATTTACAAGCTAATCAGAATTATCGTAATTGTATCGGTAATCGTGGTTATTGTCGTAACGGTAATCATCTTTTTTATGATGAACTCCGTTACCAAGCCTATTGTCAATGTGGCCGCGACTCTGAAAGACATTTCTGAAGGGGAAGGCGACCTGACCAAATCCGTGGAGGTCTATTCCAAAGACGAGATAGGCGATTTGGGCCGCTACTTCAACGCCACGCTGGAAAAGATCAAAGCGCTCATAATTATCATCAAAAA
>JAIRSS010000055.1 GCA_031255315.1 Spirochaetaceae bacterium | reverse complement strand
GAACGGGCTATTAACCAAACATGCTTGATTGACTGACGGGAGCGACGGGGCTTGAACCCGCGATCTCCGGCTTGACAGGCCAGCGTGATAAACCAGCTTCACTACGCCCCCAACATTGTTTGATCATAGCGGAAATGAAAAATCGTGTCAACATCTCGCGTTGCCTACTCAGCAATTCTCAGTTTACCCTCCATCATTGTTGATGAAATCCTCACCCCGGAGGAATATCAAAAACTCCCGTTGCGTTTCATGCGGGGCATAGCGCGGGGCAGCCCGCATATGATTAAAACCATATCCCGCCTTTATCGCGCCGAGCTGCTGATACCTCATGCTGCCCCCGGCCCGTGTCTCGTATCGGAGATCGGTCCCTCTACCGCCTCTAAACTGCCCTACCGCTTGCCGAATATTCCCGTTCCCATGAGGGGATTTATCATGTTTTTGTAAACTAAGAATTGCTCCCGTGGTTCCCGTGTTCGATGACTTTTTTCTCCTCCCATGCTATACTGCCTTCTATGATGCGTGACGCGATCCCGGCTTCCGGCCATACCGGCCTTCCTCCGTACCTTGCGGCCCTTAACCCCGAACAGCGGACGGCGGTGCTCCACACCGGCCGCCCCCTCCTCATCCTGGCGGGGGCCGGATCGGGAAAGACCAGGGTAATCACCACGAAAATCGCCTACCTTATTCGGGAGCAGGGCTTAGACCCCCGGTCTATTCTGGCGGTAACCTTCACCAACCGGGCCGCCCGGGAGATGGCCGGCCGGGCGCGGCTCATAGACGAGCGGGCGGGGGACGCCATGCTCAGGACGTTCCATTCCTTTGGAGCGTGGTTCCTCAGACGAAACGGGTCCCTGGGCGGCTTGAATTCAAATTTCGTGATTTACGATGACGATGACACCCTGTCCCTGCTGGCCGCGCTTATGGAAGGCGCTCACCGGGAAGAGGTAAAGCAGACCGCCTACGCCATAGCCCGGGCCAAAGACTACTTCCTTACTCCCCAGGACCCGGAACTGGACCTGATAGACCACCGGCAGGAGTTCCGGAGGGACTACGCCTTGTATGAGGAACGGCTGGCGCAAATAGGCAACGTGGACTTTGGGGACCTCATTAAGAAGCCGGTGGAAATTCTCCGTTCCCACCCCGAAGTCGCCCGGCGTTTCCGGGATCGTTTCAAGGTCATCATGGTGGACGAATATCAGGATTCCAACGTAGCCCAGTTCGAGCTTTTGAAGGAGTTGTGCGGTCCTGAAACCTATCTCTGCGTGGTGGGCGATGACGATCAATCCATCTACCGTTTCCGGGGCGCCGAGGTCAGGAACATTCTGGAGTTCCCGAACCGCTTTCCCGGTACGGACGTAGTGCGCCTGGAGCGGAATTACCGTTCCACCGCTCCCATTCTCGCTGTGGCTTCCTCCGTGGTGGGCCATAACGAGGACCGTCTGGGTAAGACCCTTCGTTCCGAGCGGGGGAACGGTAAAACCCCCGGGTTGGTCTTTCTTCCCGATCAGGATGGGGAGGCGGCTTTCTGCGCGGAACTCATCGAGAATTCCTGCCGGGCCGGGGGCAAAGCCGTCTATTCCGACTGGGCTATTCTCTACCGGACGAACGCCCAGTCCCTGGGCTTTGAAACGGAACTGCTCCGCCGCCGCATCCCCTACCGGGTGGTGGGGTCTCTCAAATTCTATGAGCGCGAGGAGGTAAAGGACGCCCTGGCCCTCCTCTCCTTCCTGGTGAATCCCCGGGACGAGGTGGCCTTCCGCCGGGTGGTGAACAAGCCCGCCCGGGGGGTTGGCGCCGTAACGGTGGAGCGTGTTGTAAACGAGGCGTTCCAGAGTTCCTCTGCGGGCGGGGAATCCGCCATCGGCGATCTCGCCGCCGCCAGCCGGCGCAGTATGCCCGCTCTTTCCGCCAAGGCCCGTTCCGGCCTTACTTCCTTCCTGGCCGCTGTCGCCGCCGGAGCCTCGGCCCTCCTGCCGGACGAAAGGCCGCCGGATGGCTCCGCGGCGCCCCCTGTGGACGGAGACGACGCCGGGCCGGTAAAAAACCCCGGGGCGAAACGGACGGCTTTCCGTAATCCCGATGATCTTTCCGCGGGAGAGGGGCTTTCCGTCTGCGTCGTCCGGCTGATCCTGGAGGCGGGCATTGCGGAATACCATGTCTCCCACGATGAAATCGCCGGAAATCAGCGTATCGCCAACCTCCAGGAACTGGCCAACGCCGCCAGTCTGTATCCGGCCACCAGAGCGGGCCTCCTGGAATTCCTGGAACACATTGAGTTGGACCGGTCTATGGGAAACGCTGGAGAAAACGGTGGATCGGACAACGGAGTAACCCTCATCACGCTGCACAATACTAAGGGCCTGGAATTCCCCCGGGTCATCATGACCGGCGTGGAACAGGGGGTGTTTCCCCGGGGGGACAAGCGGAATGGCGACCTGGAAGAAGAGCGGCGTCTTTTCTACGTAGGCGTTACCCGGGCTATGGACGAACTGTACCTTACATCCTGCGCCGCGCGCCGCATGTTTGGCCGTACCGCGCCTATGGAACCTTCGATCTTCCTTCGGGAGGCCGACCGTTCCTTCCTGCACGTCATGGGTCATATCCCCTACAGCTTTATCCCTCCAGACCAGCGTTCCTCTTCCGGGGCGGCCTTGTCCGGCAGGGCCGGGGCCAAAACAAACCGCGCCTCCTCAGACGGCCGCTGGCGGATAGGCGACCAGGTCTTCCATGACGACAACGGGTACGGCGAGGTAACGGAAATCCGTGAAAGTGAAGATGGTCCGGTCGTCCGGGTTCATTTTGAGGCCGGTCATGAAGTCCGGTTTTTGAGCGCCAGTCAAGGTTCGCATTTTACCAAAATCAAAAATGATTAAGCCTGTGGAAGCATACGACGAATTTTTTTTAACCCCGAATCAGGGCGGCGGAACGGCCGGCTCTTCCGGGGAGGCTCTGCTCCGCTCCCTGCCCCCTATCCGGCGGGCCCGGGGATTCCGGCTGTATACCGCCGGCGGACGTCGGCTGACGGACCTCTGGCAATACGGAGGCCGGGCTGTTTTGGGCCATACTCCCGCAGGCGTTCTGAGGGAACTGAAAAACGCCGCCTCCCGCGGCCTTTTCGCCCCCTTCCCCGGGTGCTACGAAGGCCGGTTCGTCAAGGCGTTGACCCGCCTCTTTCCCGGAAGGACCGTCCGTCTCTATGCCGGCGCCGAATCCCTCCGCCGGGCGCTGGATCGGGCCGGGTATGACGCCGGCGTTTCTTTTCCCGATCCCGCCTTCCCGCTCTTCCGGGCCGGCCCCGCGCCCGTCCTTTGGCGGCCGTTCCTCGAAGACCCGCCAAAACGCAGTCCGGCCGCGGGGCCTGAGGTTCCCGTTCATCAGCCGCCTTCCCCGCCCCGTCCGGGGGGATCCCTAGATGATGGCGCAACAATCCACAAACACGACAGGCTGTTGGAGCAAAGTGGGGCGGCCCCTATCCTGGTTCCGGTTCTGCCCTCGCCCTGGGCGGGCCTTCCGTATGTCCTGATCCTGGACACGGCGCTGGAAGCCGCCTTTCCCGCTTCCGGGCAGGACCTTGTTTCCCCGGTAGTCCTGACCACCGCAGCCCGGAGCGTTTGGGACCTTATCGCCGCCCTCCCTGAACGGAGCTTCAGGAAGTTCCCCCGTATACGAAAGGCCCTGGGCCATAGCCCCTGGCGCCGCCGGGGCGTCTATCTTACCCTGACCGGCTCGCCCGGCGAAGAAGCCTACGCCGCCTTGTTCCGCCGGTTCCTGGAAAACGGCTTCCTCCTGCCGCCGTCTCCCGGTTATCCCCTGATCCTTCCGGGGGAACTATCCCCCGGAGAGGAAGCGGCCCTGGCGGGATGTTTGTCGCCGTGAATCGTACCGGCGGGGTTTACCGTAAACCAGGAAAAATCGGGTATATTTCCCGTTGACAAACGCGTGTTCGACGAACGCGCGTTCGCGGTTAATTTTTTATTTCAAGCGTTTATCCTGGCTGTGAGGAGGCTTAGTGTATGTTTGATGATTGTCTTATCATGGCGGGCGGATCGGGAACCCGCCTCTGGCCGGCCAGCAATTCCAGAAATCCCAAGCAGTTTCTGTCAATTCCCGGAGGGGGCAGCTTTTTCGTTTCCGCCGTTGAACGGGCCTTAGCCGTCATAAACCGGGACGGGGACGGCAGGGTGATCATCATCGCCGGGCACGGCCATGTCCCCCGGGTCATTGAATCCTGCGCGGCCTTTAGTCCGGCGGATCGTTCCCGCATGATCCTCATCCCTGAACCGGCGGCCCGGAACACCGCCCCGGCCATTGCCTGCGGCGCCGTCTATTCCGCGCTGGCATTAGGGCCGGACCGGACCACGCTGGTCCTGACCAGCGATCACATCATCCGGCCTTTGGCGGTCTTCGCCGAAGACGCGGCGGCGGCGGAGGTCTTTGCCCGGCAGGGCAGGCTCGTGGTTTTCGGGATTCCCCCCGGGTCCCCTGAAACGGGTTACGGCTACATCGAAACGGCGGAAGCCCTGTCCTGCGAAGACGCGGCATCCCGAACAGCCGTGTTCAGAGCCGCCTCTTTCCGGGAAAAACCTGGACGTTCCGCCGCCGAAGCGTTCCTTGCCGCCGGAGGCTTTTACTGGAATTCCGGCATGTTCGCCTTTTCCTCAGGTTTTCTCCTGGAGGAATTCCGCCGCAGCGCCCCGGACTGTCTGCGCCCCTTCGCCGCCTTAACCGCCCCGGAAGAGCCGGCGTACTCGATCCGGCAGGGGCTCAGGATACTGGACGAATGGCCCGGCCTGAGCGAAGCCTATCAGAATGTCGAGGGCGTCTCCTTTGATTACGCCATAGCCGAAAAATGCGGGCAAACCGTGATGACCGCCGCCCGTTTTGACTGGTTTGACGTGGGAAGCTGGGATGAATACGCCAAACTCCTGGATGCGTCCCGAAGCGAAGTGTACGCCGCCCGGATCCCCCCCGGGCGCGAAGGATCCTGCTTTGTGGACGCGGACATCCCGGTGGCCCTTTGCGGCGTTGAGGACCTCATCGTGGTGGTCCGCTCCGGCGGCGGCGTTCCGGCGGTCCTCATTGCCAAAAAAGGCGAAACCCAGGGCGTCCGGGACATCGCGGCGCAGATCGCCGCGGCGGGGAGAACGGAGCTTCTGTAAGCGTCCGTCCGGGTCAGCCGGCTTTTTCACGCGCTTCTTGGGCCGTCGTATCCAGCGGTTCATTCATGGCGGCCGTTTCGGATAATCCGCCGTAATTTCGTTAAAAAGCCGGTTTCCAGGTTCAGAACGGCGCTTCCCAAAGCGTCGCTTTCCCCCGGAAAATAAGCGGATCGCTTTGCCCGGCGGGATCTTGCCGTATTTCAAAATCTTCCCCGTTAAAATTGATCCGCACGGGTATCCCGCGGTTGTTTTCTTTAATATAAGGCGAAAGCATACGATCAATACTGTCCTTTTCAATCGGGGAATCGATCCCGGCGTTGAGATAGAGCGTACAGGAAAGATGTAATTTTTTTTCTTTCGGATCTTTACCGCGCCGGGAATAAATTACCCTGAGGCTTTGAAGGGGGTCGATAAAAATTGAAGCCCCTTGATCCGCCGCCGCGGAACCGTCCGGGTCCCGTAAGGAAAGACGCCAGCCGTAACGTTCCGTTTCACCGCCGCTTCTGATGAATGATAAAACCACAGGCCGCGTCCGGGGATGCGTATCCGGGCTAAAGAAGGTCCCGGATATACGTGCGGGTAAACCGGCCATATCCCAATAATCGGCGGCGTCCTCAGAATATCTGGACGAAGAAGGGATTTCTACCAAACCGGATGGGTTTTGCCCCGCCGTTTCAGCATATTCTTTCGCCAGTTCTTGATAATAGAGCAGCCGTACTTCCAGCAGTTCCATAATTTTTTTGTATACCCATATGCGGATAGTGAAAACAGTCTGTATGTACGCGCTGTTTGTCAAAACAATCCTGTTGCCGAACGTAGTAATAGTACGGATTTTCGGTATATCCACGAAACGCAGCGGGGTAAGCCTGGCGATGTAATGGGCGGGCAGATAACTGACGTTAATCTTGAAAGCGGTAAGCTGCGCCCATTCTAAATCGCGAATCTGATAGTTCAATGCGCGGAGAAACGCCGCATTTGCCGTGATTTTTTGCTTTAATTCCCAGTACGGCGCCGTGGTCCGGCTGCCAAAGGAAAGTTCCGGCGAGCAGTATCGCTGTAGTTCCTCAAAATTCCCGACAAGACGGAACCGCTGGAATTCAGGATATTGACGGGACAACTCCCCGTCAGTTAAAAACAATACCGATCCCGCGTCGTCAACCGCCTGCATGAAAAGGGCGCGATCCAGCGCCGCCAGGGTATAGTGAAAAATTTTTCTATCGTGTTTTGCGTATTTCTCGACAATCCTCGCGGCAAATTCCCCGGAAAGCCCGTCAACGGCGTTCTCCGGAACTTCCAGCGTAACCAGAAACATTTTAGGCGAACCGGTTCTTCCCGGTAGATAATCCCGTTTAACATAGGTCCACAATTCCAGGGGATGCAGTTTCAGCGTACAGGTCTCGCCCCGCCATGTTACCTGGAAATCGCAGTCCCCCTCAAGAATATTAAAATTGGGAATAGTATATTCCCAGTCTTCTTCTTTTTCGTTCCCCTTCCAGGAATAGCCGCGGTAGGATTTATCCAGCGTCCGTCCGCGGGTAATCAACGGCTTCTCTTCAGCCGCCAGGCCGGCGGTTTTCAAAAATGCGTCCCTGCCAAAATACAGCGGGACCGGTTTGAATTCCCAGGCGTCATCAAAAACAGCCTTCGTCCAGTATCCGGTTTTGCCCCATTCATTCAAACCCGCGACCCGGAGTTCCCGCGCCCCGTTGCCCTGTCCGTTTTGCAGGATGGTAATATGCCGGGTAATCGCGGCGCGGCTGCCGGCGCCGGCGGAGCTTGCGGTAAGCGGGATAGGAGGCTGGGGGCGCCAATCTTCCGCGGGGAGCCCCCATTCATTCAGATTAGAAAAAAAATCGGTCCCCGGCAGCCCGGATTCATAGGGAATATATGTATATTTGAAGAGCATAGGATCGCAGCCGACGGTATCAAAATCAGCAAGACGAGTATACATCTCACCCGCTTCGTTTATGACGAACATGGTTGACGCGCTTGCCGATAACGCGGCCGCTTTGAACGCGCCCCGTTCCGGGCCGATATAATTCCGGGAAAAATCAGGGGGAAGCCCGGTGTCGGCGTAACAGATTTCCTGTCCGTCTTCCAGAAGCATATAGGTTGTAGCAATTTCCATCGTACCGTTGTGATGCTGATTGCCGAAGGGATCTTCATAATACAAAACATGGGCGTTTCGTTTTCCCAGCGCCCAGGAGATGTTTTTCGCGGTGCGCCGGTCAAGAAAAAGCTGCCCTTCATCGGGCCAGCCCTGCCGGTCAAGCCACACATTGCTTTTGTGGGCGATTGTTTTGTCGAAACAGTAGCGGTAAAAACCGCCCGTGTCAGAAAGGGCGACCAGTTCGTCGGCGTCCGCGGATATTTCAACGATCCGGTCCGGTTTATTAAACCCGGCTTTCCAAAAGTTATGAGGAAGCCCTGTTTTTTGAAAAAGCCTCCATTGGGCCGGTTCCCCGCCGCGGTCTATGCTTTTATACCATATCAAGCCGTTCCTCAAAATATAATAATGATACAAGTTAAAACTTTGGGTGCGCGTTTTAATATACACCGCTTCGGGAAAGTGGCCGTTTATATCTTCGGTATTAGGCAGCGCGTCCGCCGATTGGGGCGGGTTTTCTTCGGAGAAGACGTCCTTGCCGGTGTACAACGCTTTCGATACCGCGCATGAACATACTATCCACGCGCATCCGAGTATGGCGATCAGCAGGGCGGGCGTTTTATGTGGTTTGTGTATTGTATGAGATGAATATGCACACGTTCCGTAGTCAAGATGTTTCATACCGTTTCCTTTCCAACAAGTTTCATTACAAAACGCTCAAACGCGGTAATAAATTGAGGCTGGTCCATCGAACCGAAGGTTCGACTTCAGTTTTGGAACAGCCTCAATTTACTAATTTTCGGTACGATGATCTATACACTACCCTTCGCGGGTGGCGCTGAAGGCTTCGCTTTTGACGGCGGCTTCGGCGCGTTCACCTGTATGAAGGGCGGCGATACGGGTTTCAATGATTACGGGCTTCCAAACAGCGCCGCCGCCTGTTCCCGAACCTGGTCCGCCATATCTTGATAGGAGGCTTTGAGGCTGGTCATATTCTGATTATAGAAGGCAACGAATTCGGGGTCCTGAAACGGGTCGAGCCGCACCTGCCGTCCCAGGCGGCGGGCGAGTTCCTCTTCCTTTTGGCGCAGTTTGGGGGCGTATTGGCGTTTAATCGCATCCCCGTATTGGGCGGCGTCATCCAGATACCGGGTCATGGCCTGGGTAAACTGTTTATACAACGCGGAGAACCGGTGATCGTTGATGATTGCCTGCAATCCCTTCCCCACCATCTCCAGCCGTTTCTGATCCTCCCTAACTACAGGGAGGGAGACTTGGGTGGTAAGGACGTCGAAAATACCCTGTTTGAGGGCGGCCTGCTGATCTTTGGGGCATTGTTTAATCCCCGCTTCCAGGGACGCGTTCCCTTCCAGGAATTCATTGGCAAGCCGTTTCCCCCGCTGCCGCGCTTCAAATTGTTCTATTCCCGATTTATCGCTTTTAACCGATTCAGTCCGTTCCAACGCTATTTCCAGCGCGCTCTTTATCTGTCCCATAGAAGCTCCCTTATTTCTTCGTGTTCTGTGATTTTTTATGTAGTTTACTCATTCCCGCGGGGGTTCGGCAATCAGGATGAACCGCGAACCGGTGCACAGGGCGTCCATAGGGACGTCCCAGGGATCCGCGGGAAGGCGGGGCAGGATTTGCCGCTCCCCGCAAAAACCGATCTTGCAGCAGGGGCCGCTTTCCCCGGCGAAAAAACGGTCGTAGCAGGCCCCGCCGCGCCCCAGACGGGTCCCAGCGGGATCAAAGGCCAGCCCCGGAACAACGGCCAGGACGGGGAAATCCCGCGGTTTTAACGGTTCCGCCTTCTCAGGCGGCTCGCGTATACCGAAGGGTCCCCGTTCCCACGGCCCCGCCGGATCAAAAACGCGGCAAAACACCAGCCGCCCGCCTCTGGTCCTGGGAACAAAGATCTTCTTACCTTCCCCTACAGCGGCTTCAAACAAATATCCGGTGTCTATTTCACCCGGCGTCGAGAGAAAGAGCAGAATAGTTCCGTAGCGGCTCCACAAGGAAACCCCCCGCAACAGACGGCACGCCGCCTTTCCTTCATCATGTACCGGGGTAGGGGAGGAAATTTTCAAACACCGCATCATTTCCGCCCGTAAAATCTGTTTGGAATTAATGTGCATGGTAGTACCATACCGGAATAATTCCCCCCGCGGAGTAGGGGAAGCGCATACCGCGGAGGATGAGGGAACGTTCCGTGGAAGCTCCGGGGCAGGTCAGATGCGCCTGGTTCCCCCTTCTTTGAGCCCCGCCTCGTACAACCGCCCGCAGGCCAGAAACATCGGCAGCTTCGTTCCTCCCAGGATGATGCCCGTTCCTTGAGCCATCTCGATCATATCCCTACCGGGAATTTTCCCCCGAACAAAGATGATGCCGTGAATGTCCAGCAGTTCCGCGGTTCGGATTACCTGGGGATTTACCAAGCCGGTCAACAAGAGTACCCGCTCTTTTACAAAGGCCATGACGTCGCTCATAAGATCCGCCCCGCACGCCGAGGCGACTATCAAATCCGCCTCATCCTCACCGCAAAAAAAATGCCCTTCAACAATGGTTATCGCTTCCGCTACGGTCATTATCATCCCTCTCTTCGGCCAGTCTATCATAAAAATTTATCCGTTTCAATGCTCTGAGCCTGTTTCAGCATTGCAGGTTTGAAACAGGCCCCGCTCCTCTATAAAGGATACACGCCGGGAGTTCCCCGTGCAAATTCCCGGCGCGGCGGCGGTCGCGCGTTATCCTTTCATCCGGCGGGTCCACGCCCTGAGTTCCTGGGCGGACCAATGGGCGATAAGGAGTTGAAGCCGGCGGTGGGAAAGAAGCTCTCCGTCCAGCACCGCTTCGGAGAGAATTACCGCAACCTGCGTACCGGCGATTTCTTCGGGAAGTTCCAGTATCCACCGGGAAAGGAGCGCCCCTTTCTGCTCCCGCACATAGGCGGATACCGCAGGCTGCAGGATTTTCGCCTGTTTATCGATCGCTTCCAGACGCCGCTTCTTCTCCCCGGTTTTACGGCCTCCCAACGCGGAGTGGTACACTTCAACCGCGGCTTCGGCTTCATCCATAGCAAGCGTCGCCGCCAGGGATGTATCTTCCAGGAAACGGACCAGAAGATGATAAAACTGGTTTTGCGTGTTCAGAATACTTGCCATAGACAGAACTACCTGATCACGCAGGTATGGCGGGGGATTCGCGCCCCGGAGTACGTCCAACAATGCGGAAAGGGAATTCGGAGAACCGTAGATCCCGAAAGCCTCCACCCCCATTATCTTGAGCCGGGGGTTATGGGTAGTGGCGATAAGTTCTTCAATCTGGGGCCGGAACGCTTCGTCTTTAAGGCGCGCCAGGGCAATCATCGCCTCACCCGCCAGCATGTAGTCTTCCGATAGGACCAGTTCCCGCAGCAGGGGGATCGCCGCGATACAGCCGTGGGTCCCCAGGATACGGGCGGAATAGTAGGCGGTGGTATAGGGATTATTGATCAGGTCCGCCATAAGCGCGGTTTCCGCGTCCTCGTTCAGCGTTTGCAGCGCGCCGAGGGCGCGGATCGATTCCTGGCGCACCGTCAGCCGGGGGGACCGGGCCCGGCGCAACAGGCCTTTGAGGGATAGATGAGAGGGCGTATCGTGAAGCGCGTCAAGAAGCGCTTCTTCCTCGGTGGTATCCTGGGACTTGTTCAGCTTTTCCAGCAGGGTGATGGCTTTAAGATCCCGGGGGGAAAACATGACTTCCAGAGCGCCCCTGAAGGGCAGCGATCCCAGCGGCGCGAGTTTCCGCTGAAGCGCCAGTATGCCAACCGTCATCACGATAAGGCCGCCGTAGAGTATCTTATATGAAATGAAGTGGGAAACCCCAACGCCGGTGAGCGCATCCAGAACTATGCCCGCCAGGAAGGAACCCGCCGCCCCTGAAACGCCAAACATAAAAAAATAGAGGATGCCCATGTCCATCATGAATTCCGCCGGAATAAGGGCGAGGAAATAGGTTTGCGCAATTCCTTCGGCGCCTAAAAACCCGAAGTTGATGATAAGGAAAATGAAGGTGAGGTAGAGGATAACGCTCGGCGTGTTGTCCAGGGCCGACGGGGGGAAGAAAACAATGGGGATCATTCCCACAAGGCCGACAATCGTACACACGATGTAGATAGGTTTAACGCCGATCCGGTCCACCAGGAATTTAATGAGCAACCCTATCAACAGGTTCCCCATACCGCCGAACACCGAATAGAGGGAAACCATCCCGTCGCCCTGGGAGAACACCTCCCGGGCGTACACGGTGATAAACGCCCGCGCAATGCCGGATACAAAGATCACCTGTACCAGCACGATGATGAAATGTTTAATCGGGGGCCGGGAAAACGCCTCCCGGAAAATACCGAAAAAGCTCGTGCTTCTGCGTTCGTCATTGGCGCCGGGATCGGGAAACTTCAGCGCCATGGCCCCGCTCATTACGCCCCCGGCGATGCCCAGGGCAATGATGACGGAGTACAGAAACAGGGGAGGCTCCCGGCCCAAGGCCATAGCAATAGCGAAACTGGCAAACATGACCGTCGCGCTGTTGATGATCTGAACCTGGGTCATATACCCGCCCCGGTCGGGTCCCGCCGCCATGAGATCCAGCACGGGGTTGTTGGCGATCATGCCGACCCCCCGGCTTGCGTGGAAAATAAATACTCCCAGGAGGATAAGGCCCACCCCAATATCCGCCCGCCCGGCGGATACCGCCGCCGGAACCAGGAGGACGGGGCTCATGCCCAGGGCCCTCAAAATCCAGGCCGTCCCGTAAATCTTTACCAGTGAGATTTTTCCGGCCAGAATCTTTCCCAGGGGCAGGAAAAAAAACGCCATGTACACCATAGCGTTGATGAGGCCGATAACGGTGGAAGACGCGTTAAGCCGCATCGCCAGCAGGATAATGATAGTACCTACCAAAAACTGCCACGAAAGGGAATTAAATATGTTAAATATATTGTAGGCATCCCTGGCTTTTGCCAGACGATACGGCGAAAGTGTTCCGCTCATATAATTAGTATATACTTCTTTACCGGCGAAATAGCAAGTCGGGCGGGGATTCTTCGTTTAATGTGAAAAAACTCATATTCGAGGCTGTTCAAAAACCGCGCCCCGGGATGTGCCGGGAACGTCAGCGCATAGTCAATTAGTTTTGGAACAGCCTCATTCAATACCGTCTTGCGGACGCAGCGGCCCATTGCCGGAGGAAGCAATCCGGTGAAACTGCCGCTCGAATTGCCTTGTGATAGACGAGTTTTCCATATATACTATGGCAATACTAAAACAGCACTAAAGGTTTATAGGTTTTTATAGAAGAAGAGAGGAACGTGTATGA
>JAIRSS010000049.1 GCA_031255315.1 Spirochaetaceae bacterium | reverse complement strand
GTTTTGTAATAGAAGTATTTGAAACCATATTGATGTGAATTGTGAATAGACAGCAATATCCAAGTTGACTCACAGTAATCCCAGACGAGATCTCTCAGCGTTACGAGACCACCCATAGCGACGGATACAACCGCCCCGGCCCGCGTTACCACGCGGGTTTCGATGATTCCGCCGGGTTGTCTGATCCTGTACCGCACCTCCGCGCCGTCGATTCCCCCGCTTTTACGCAGCGCCAGGGCCGAAGCCAGAGCAGCGGATCCTGAACCGCAGCTCGATTCAAACACCAGCGAATCCGTGCCGTATACGTATACAACGGGAGTCATGGCGGTGTCCGCGCCATCTGCGGGAGGCCCGGCAAACAGCACTCCGAACGCGCCGGGGAGGGAGGGGGCGCCCTCTTCAAACGCCGATTTTATAGCGAAAAAGCTTTCCTTGCCGGGCCTAAGGTCCGGCGCGATCACGTGGGTAATGCCGTCGAAGGCGCAGACCGTCAGGGCGCGGCCCTCGAAATCCAGGGTTGTCATAGAGCGTGGGCCGGGAATTTCCACTTCCGCCCAGCCGTTGTCGGTGTCTACCCGCACGGGGATCGGCGCGGCGGCCCCGCTGCTTTCTATCACGACCGTGCCCCTGCCGCGAAGCCCTGTTTTACCCGCGACATAAAGGCCGAAGCTCCGGGCCGCGTTGCCGCAGAATTCGCCCCCCATCATTTCAAGCCGCCAAAGGCGATTACTCCCCCGGCCCGGCGGGATGACAAAGGCCGCCTGTTCCGCCCCAAGCGCGGGGTCGGCCAATAATGCGGCGGACAGAGCGGCGCGGGCGTTTGCCGGAACCTGGTTAAGGACAAATGCCGTTATGTTTTTTGCCGGATCGGCGATAAGTAAATTGTATTTCATGGATCGTCTGATATGGTAACAATACTCCCGTTCTGCGGATAGCGCAATGTACCGTACCCTGCCTGATTGGGCAGACCTCGCCCGTGGTCGTTGTGTGACGGCAGTGCGCGAGGGGTGTGTGTCGGCGATTCCGGGCGGATCTGGGCCGGGTTTGAGGGCTTAGCCGGGCGGAGGCGGGGATCGGGCGGGGTTTTGGGGCGAAAAACAGGGTTTCGCCGGGTTTTCTGCCGCCAGGGGGCTGACCCCATTCGACGGCGGCAACACTCCCGTCTCAGCCGCCACATCCACCGCCGTCCAATCCACCTCCCCGGCCTCTTCCGGCGGTTCCCCTTCCACTACCCGCGACCAGTACCGGTCCCCCCAGACGTGCCCGGATCTCTCCCGTCGCAGATTGAAGCGGACCGAGAATGTCTGCTTCAACCACTGCATGATGGTGGGCAACTGCAAACCATCGGCGGGCTTAATGTAGAACGATAGCCATTCCTCCTCAAGCCGAAACCCCCGAAGCTCGAAGGCGAAGCGCTTCCGCGCCTCGCCAAACACCCGGCAGAACATCGCCACCGCCTGCCTTCGCCGGAACAGCGGTTCACGATTATTGATCGCTGTCCTTACTTCATACCATGCGCCTTGCGCCAGAAATCTTTGTTTTCGCATACTATATATATGTGTTTCTCCGCTAGTTTGCTTCAATCGAACAGGAAAAAAGTGACAAAAACACGACAAAATCGCGGAAAAAAGAGTAAACGTCGATGCCCTTATCCCCTTTGGGGCGTAAACCGCGCCGAAAGCAGCAAATACCCCCATTGCGCTCGCATTCTGGTACGAACGGGAGGCCGCCCGTCATTGCGAAGAGCGAAGCGACGAGGCAATCCAGACAAAGCAGTCCCTGTACTGGATTGCTTCGCTACGCTCGCAATGACAACGGTTAGTTTGAGGGAGTACAAGTATCCCGGTATGAGTAGGGCCGGTCGCCTAGCTCCCTCATTTACGGAAACAAGCTTTCGATTTACAAAGCTAAGGTCGTAACCTGTCAGAGATAGAATTTAACCGCCGGAGACAGGATTTTGGTTCCCGTATCGGAAAACAGAAGTTTTTTTGATTGACAGGAGTTTTTGTATGATCTTATACTTAAATTAGGTGATGAAACGTTTTATCACCACAGAGAGGACCGTGTTCGATGAAAATTGACGTGTTCAAAACCACTTTAAGCCCCTTTAACCGGGATGTCGCTTTCCGGGTAATGACGCCTGACGGGTATGAGGATGGAGACCGGCTCTACCCAGTGCTCTACATGAACGATGGTCAGGATATTTTCAGGGATGAGGAAAGCGCATCGGGCCACAGCATCCGGTACGCTGAGTATTACACCGATTATTCAAAGTTCCTGCCCCAGGTGATCATCGTCGGCATCGACTGTCCCCCGACCAACCGGGAACGAAGCATACAGTACACACCCTATACCAAACAGTTTGACATCCCCGAATGGAGTTCCTATGCAAAGGAGGTTGCCGGAACCGGCAAGGAATACCTTGAATGGATCCTGCGGGAGTTAAAACCCTGGATCGATGAAAATTACCGGACCAGAAAGCAGGGCGCGTATACGGCTCTTGGGGGCTTCAGCAGCGGGACCATTGTTTCTACCTATGGCGTTCTCATGTATCCCGAGGCGTTTTCCCGGCTGTTGTGCGTCAGCGGCTCTTTCTACAACTGGATGGACTGCCTGGATAAAACTCTGGAACAGGCGGCTACGGATCACATCAAGTACATTTATTTGGATGTAAGCACCAACGAGCAGGGGCGGCTTACCACGAGCGAACAGTTTCTTGAGGGGACCAGGATGATGTATCAGCGGTTTACCGATTGCGGCTTTGACGAAACCCAGTTGAAATACCAGGTGGTCAAGGGCCTGACCCACACCCAGGGAGGCTGGCGGCTGCGCTTCCCCGACGCGGTGCGGTGGATTTTCCGTGATCTGTAAATCGGCGGCGGTTCCGCCGACAAATACTACAGGCGATTTTATTCTTCGTTGAAGAATAACAATAGAAGTCTTCAGGCCCTGGGTCTGAAATTTTACGATTTTATGATGGAGGAAAAGTGGTATGAAAAAATTGATAATTACCGCGGCGGCGGTCCTGTCTGTTGCGCTGCTGGCGGCGTCTTGCGGTCAGGAGAAGAGTTCGGGAGGCGGCCAGGCGCGGGACGCTTCGGACGGGGAGTGGAAGTGGTCCCGAAAGGTTACCCTGGTCTGTCCCTGGGGCGTCGGAGGCGGCGCGGATGGGACGCTCAGGCCCTTGCAGCCCCTGCTCCAGGATATTCTGGGAGTCCCGGTGGAGATAGTCAATGTGGAAGGCGCGGGAGGCGCGAACGGGATAAACTTCGCCCAAAAGCAGCCCGCCGACGGCTACACCTATGTGCTGACCACCCAGTCAATCATCCTGCTGGATCTTCAAAAGATTTTGCCCTTTGATTATCAGAAGGAATTACGGCCGGTAGCCAAGCTGGTGCATTCAACCAACCTGCTGATCTCGTCCAAAAAAGCCATGCAGGGCAAGTACACGACCTTCCAGGAGCTTATCGAGTACGCCAAAGCCCATCCCCAGGAACTTTCCTGCGCGATGCTCACCGCCACCGGCCAGGACTCGGTTTCCATGAAGCAGACCCTTGCGGCGGCCCTGGGGGTTTCCATCCCTGATGTGGACAAGTACATCAAAACCGTAAGCTACGGCGGCGGCGCGGAAATGAGCGCGGCCCTGGTGGGCGGACATATCGCCCTGGGTGTCGCGGGCGGCGAGGAAATACAGGGCCTGGTGGAATCCGGCGACATTGTGCCGGTCATCGCCATGTCCGAAAACCGGGTGTCCTCGGTTCCTGATGTTCCCTGCACCAAAGAGCTGGGGATAGATTCCTATATCGGCTCCTGGCGGGCTATCTATGCCCGGACCGGCACGCCCCAGGCGGCGGTTGACGCTATGGCGGCTGCCCTGAAGCAGGCATGGGATATGCCTTCGTATCAGGATTTTATGAAGAATTCCGGCTATCTGGACCGGCCCGGCTATGCTTCTCCCGAAGAAACGCAGGCGCTGGCTCAGGAAGAGTACGCGATTTTTACCGCATACTTAAAAGACATCGGTATTCTCCGGTAAGCGGACGGGCCGGCGCGGACGAGAGAACCGGTGCGCCGGCCTTATTTTGATTGGGGGTTTGGATATGGCGTTGGAATTAATTGTTAATATACTGCAGCTGGTCCTTTCAGGGATTTGTTTCTGGTACGTGGGGGCTACCATGCCGGTTTCCCCGGAAAACGAACTGGGCGCCGAACAATGGCCGCAGATGCTTTTGGTCCTGTTGATGATAGCTATCGTCTATAACATCTTTAAATTCTTTAAAGCCCACAAGAAAGAAGCCGTTGCCGCCGCCTTTGCGGATTTTTTCCCCGGCGTGCTGCGCTTTCTGAAAAGCAAGCTGTTCATTGGTATGGTTATCGTGATGGCTATGGCCCTGGTCTACGAGCCGCTGGGCTTTGTGATGACCTGCCTTCTCTTCCTGGTTAGTTACGGTATTTTGCTGGGAGAACGCCGCCCCGTGGTGCTGGCTGTTTCTTCCCTCGGCATTATGCTGCTGCTCTACATCGGGTTTTCGGTGTTTTTGGGCGTTATGCT
>JAIRSS010000008.1 GCA_031255315.1 Spirochaetaceae bacterium | reverse complement strand
AAACCGCCGGTTTCCCAGTCCTATTTTGTCCGGGATATGTTGCAAAAGTATATTTTTAACCCCTCCCCCCACGCGGCCTTTGTCAGAAAAGAAGCCTTCAACCGGTCCATACCCCTCTTTGCCCTCTGCGGGGTTTTGATACTTTTTTCTTTTGCGCTCCTCTACGCCGCTCTTTTCAGGGCCCATGAACTCACCGCGTCCCTGGCCCAGGTTGCCAATTATTATCAATCCCTTGCTTCGGCCCTGCGGGGCGGGGACGGCGCGGGTCCTCCCCTCATCATAAAAAACAGGGACGGCTCCTTTGCCGTGAATAACACCCCCCAAAACAGGGGCGTTTCTCCGGTGCAGTTTTACTACAACGCCCTGGCCTACCGGAACATCAATCTGACCCCTCCCCTGGGGTTCTTGCTTTCGGACCTTTTGGTGTTCCGGGAACCCAATATGGGCCGCCGGGACCGGATCTTTATCACCAACCAGCTCTATGGGAACCTCATCAGAGTCCCCCTTATCAGAAATGCGGGCTCCCGCCTGATCGATCAGTCTTTTGGCGCTCCGACCCTTGACCGGGAATTGCGGACCGTCATAGAGTCCTTTACCCGGCTTGATGAACTGACTCAGGAAGATTTCCAGCGGCTGTTCTTGTCCAACCAGTACAATGCGGAAGCCCTGACCGGGTACTTGCTGCCGGAGCTTTCCAACGATTCCCGATCCCTGCTCAACAGCTTTATCTCCCGGAATGACCGGCGTTACACCTTTGGGGAAGAAGCGGCCTATGTTTACTCCGATGAATTTCTCCAGGCCAAACGGGCGGCCCTCCAGATCATACTCTCCGCCTGGCAGCGCCTTTCGGTTTACCCCGATTCCCTGTATGGGAAAATAAAAACCCTGGTTTCCCTGTCCCAGAACATCGTTACCAACTACGGCCGGATTACCCTCCTTCTGCGCCGGGCCGCCGACGCTTCTTCCCTGCGGGACGTGCAGAATCTGGTTGCCGAATGGAAAGCGCTGACCCAAACCCAAAACAACGGTATCGCCCGGGGGAGGGAACTTTTTGAGGAAATAAAAAACGAAATGCTCGGGGTGAATATCCCCCTGGGGCTTACCGCCGCCGGGGGGGAAGCCGATCCCTTTGGAAACAACCTGATAAACGACTACCTGTTCAATGAATTGGTAATCAATTACGCGGTAACGGATTATACGGATGTTTTCAGAAAAGATATGGATTTTATCCGGGAAAAAAGCGGCGGAAGCAGGGACGGAGTCCTGGGGGCCGTCAGCGCCCTGGAGCGGGAATTTTCCGGAAACCTGGCCCGGGAACTGGAAAGCCTGCGGGCCGCCGCTCTGAGCCTGAAAAGCAACGAACTCCTCTCCGAAAAAATGACCAAAGAGGAGGATTCGGATTCCCTTTTTATGGTGGTGGAGAAAATTTTGAATCTTGCCGGGGCGGTGGATATGCCGGACCCCGGGCAGTTGCGGAATACCGGCACTCTGAACTGGATGAGCGGCCAGTATGACATCATTGCCGCCTTTGATAATTACGAAGCCTATGTCAAACCCTATGCGGAAAACGAAAAGGTTTCGAGCCTTATCAGCAATGGCAGGATCATGCTTGCGGCCCAAGCCTATCTTAACCGCTATATCGTCCTGAGCGCCGAATACGAATTCCTCTCCACTTCCGCCGAAACCATAAACGCAATGATTGCTTCCCGCTCGGAGGCGGAAGACCAGGAGATATTCTCCCTCTCCGGACGGGCAATCCGAAGCGCCCTGGGGGATATAGCCTATAACCGGGGCTATGATCCGGGGATAGTGAAAGAGATAGTCGACGGTATCGCGGCGTATAACGATCTGTTTACCCAATATGTCAACCTTACCGAACAGCCGAAATTCCTGCAAAACCGGGACCAGAGCATTTATCAGACCGACGCCTTCAGCGCCTATCTGGGGTATTACCTCAGTTACTGGGGGAATTATCCTGACAGCGCCTATATCCCTTCCTCGTCCTGGCGGGAGTACCGGGACCGGGTCAGCCAAACCAAACCCTATCAGATCAATTCGGTCCTCCAGTCCCTCTACACAGAATGTATCGGTATATTAGACGATGTCAACGACATTATGTTGTCCGAGGTGTTAAAGCGGGAAAAGGCCGATTTCATCGCTTCCCTGAACGACCGGATTAAGCTGCTTTCCGGCTTCCTCAGCGCCGATGCGGATCGGATGCTGACCGCCTGGGGCAGGCTGCCTGTGGAAGCGGAGCCGGCCTTTCGGCAGATCCGCTCCCTGCCCCTGGATGAAATTAAAGAAACCTATATGACCGTCTATTCGGACACCCGGAATATCAGCATCGGCTGGTGGAATGATTTTATCATGGACGGCGTTACCATCCTGTCGAAAACGTTTTGTGACCTGAAATTGGCGGCGTTTTCCGAAAAACTGGAAAGCCTCCGGGTATTCCCCCTGGTCTCCGACGCGCCCCGGGGGGAGGTGCTGTCCATGGACGACCTTGAGGATCTGGTCCTGTTACTGCGGGATATGGGGGCCGGCGATTTGCCGGTACAAGCCGCCGAGGATGAGGACCCCCTGGAGCCGGTACTGCACCCAATCTTATTCCGGGGCGCTGTTGCCCAGACCTGGGCGCAGACGATCTATCAATTTGCCGCCGCGGTGGTAAACTCCGGTAAACCCCTCACCTGGACCCTCTCCCAACCGTCCGTTGATGTTCAGGGAAAACTTTTCCTGAGAGGCCGTCTGCTTGCGGTGAGCCGTTTCAGGTATCTGGAAGTTTCCGCCGCCGGGAGGCCCCCCCGATCCTTTAACACCTATACAAGTGGAAAGATTGTGCTGGCGGAGGGCGGCCCGCGTGATCAGGGTATCAGTCTCAGGTTCTACCGGGCGTCTTCGGACCGGGAAGCAACGGCTTCCGTTGCCTTTAATGAGCCCTGGTCGATTTTTGATATTTATTTGCAGCAAGATCTGGCCAGTGACGACCACGGGGGGGTCTATTTCCCCATCTTTTTGGCTGATGAATGGGGGCGCTATGTGTATTTTACGGAGATCGATTTTAGCGCCGATATTCCCAAACCGGACCGCTGGTATACCACCGCCGCCTGGCCGAATCTCAGGATCATAAACGGTATGGTTACGGTCAACCGGTAAGAGAGAACGGGAGGGGCTTCAATTTTTATTTTAGCCCCCCCCCCCCGAAGCGAACCAGGAAAGCACTATCTGGGCCCCTCCGATAAACGCGCCCAGAATAGCGCCGAAGACATTAATCCATTTCAACTGATTGTCCATTACATCCAGCACGATATGTTCAACATCCACCATGTCCAGAGAATCTATACGGTCGGAAACCAACGCTTTGATATTAATGCCGTTAAGCACTTCCTCAAGGTGTTCATCCATGTTCTTCAAAAGGGTTTCGCCAATATAGGCGTCGATTTTTTCCTTTTTAGAACGGTCAATCATAAAAAAACCGGAAACCGTCCAGTCTTTATGAGCGTCAAGCATAGCGTTCACCGCGCCGCTCAGAAACCGGCCAAACCCGGGACCGCTTTTTTCTTCGAAAAAACCCCGGACCCGGCGGACAGCCGTCCGAATATCCCCGGCGGCCAGCTTTTTAACCGCCTCGCCCAGGGGCATAGCGGCGTAAAGCATCGGCAGAGAAGAAGCCATCCTGCTCAGGGTTTCCAAAGACGCTTCCTGGGATAGTATAGAGCGGACGCTTTCTTCCGCGAAGCCGGTAATCCGCCGCCGGGCGTCCGGGTCGTACATGAGGGACTCAATCTGCGCTATCAGGTCGTCGATAATCTCCGGCATCCGTTCATGCAGGGTCTTGTCATATTGCCCGGCGGAAATGAAAAATCGTTGAAGCGTCGAAAGTTTCAGGATGGCGTTATTGAGGAAAATCCGCCCCTGGGTTTCCAGCGCCTGGTGAATTTCGTCTTTCATCAGAAATTGAAGGAGTTGGCGCGTCATGCCCGGAAAGGCGGCGTCCAAAGCGGAAGCGGCATATTGAGCCACATGAGGCGCCTGAGATTCAAGATTTTCCCGGATGAAATATTTGAACTTTTCCTGGAGGATTCCAATCCGTTCGTATCCTAAAAGCTCGCCTACGGTTATACGTGAATCCTCCGCATAATCAGCCAGGGATACTAAGAAGGATTCCAGAAGGGAATTGAACGCCGGAGAACCCAGGAAGTCCCGAAAAATGCGAAACAAAACCGGGGGGGGCGTGTTCTCACCGGCAAAGAGGACGCACAGAGGTTGTTCCAGCCATTTGCCGGTATACCGGGCTACAGAGCTGTTTATAGCGGCCCGGACGTCTTCCCGGCGGATCCGCTCCCGAAGTATTTCCGGGGTAAGGAGCTTCCGCTCCACCATAGAACCTATGCTGAGCGCCAGCTTATGCCGCTCCCGGGGCAGAACGCCGGGAGTAAACGGCACCCGGACGCCCAAAAACCTGACCGCCTTTAGGGGGCGGAAAAGCATTTTTATGGCCGCCGCGTTGGTAACATACCCGATAACCGCCCCTATCACTACCGGGGCCGCTAGAAGGAGCATATCCTTCATGGACTCAGCAGCTCCGCCGCAGTCCGGGCTTTAGCCTCATTATCGTAAATCTGAACCACCTCTTCCCTCAGCCAGCCCCTGGGGGAATCCCCCACCAGCACCCAGAATTCCGTAACCCCGTCATTATTCACCGCCCGGCGTTCCAGAACCGACACAATGGCGCTCTTTCTCAGATAGCCGAGAGAAAAACCCGAAGAACTTGGCTCGGACACCACGTGAATATATGAGACATTAATAACCCCGTACCCTATCACCGAGCGGGACAGAGGGGGGGTTGCGGGCGGGAGCAGGGCTGCTTCCCTATTTGCCCCGCGCCCCGGAAACGCCGGTCTGCCGGTACAGGAAACCGTAAAGAGGCCGAACAGAACCAGCGAAAGCGCTTGACCGCGGCAAACAACACCACCTATTCTCATAAGATGAAAACTATACCCTTTTTTTTATTTTTCGTCATCGTCTGCTGCGCCTTTTCGACCGCGCCGGCGGTGAGCCAGCAAGCCTATTCCCCGCCCCGGACGGACGCTTTCGGGAAGGATTCACGGTCCGGCTTTTCGGCCCAGGTCAGGACCGGCATATTCTACGGGCAGAGTGAAGAAATTGTATACTGGGATTCCCAGTCTCCGGATTATAAAAGCCAACTGCTGTGGGATATCAAACCCCTGGCGTATGCCGGGGCCGGCCTGTCCTTTTCTACCCCTACCCTCCGGAATGCTCCGGGCTTCTCCGCAAACCTTTCTTTCGCGGCCGGTATTCCCGGCGGAACCGGGATAATGGAGGACCGGGATTGGCAGAACACCTCGGATCATTCAATTCTGACGAACTATTCCGCCCATGATAATTATACGCTCCGGGCGTTTCTGACGGATTTTGCCCTGGGCGTTTCCATTCCCCTGACGCGCCGGGATCAGCCCTTCGCCTTCCTGACCTTACAAGGCGCCGTATCGTATAGGTATTTTGACTGGATGGCCCGGGACGGGTATTATCAATACGAGCCGGGAAACACCACGAAGCCCTGGGATCCTTCGGATCCTCAAACCCCGGTATATGGAGATCTGATTGGGTATTCCCAGCAGTGGCTGATAATTTCTCCCGGCCTTACCATAACTATCCCCGTCGTGTCCCGATGGCTGGTTGCGGTTTCCCTGAACGTATCCCCCGGATTGATATGGGCTTGGGCGCTTGATGAACATCTTCCCGTGTATGAATTTCAAGACCGCCCAACCGGAGGCGTCCTGCTGGAGCCGCGCCTTGAAATATCCTATGCGTTTAATGCGCGGCTGGCCCTTACGGGGACAGCGTCTTACCGGTATATCCAGGGCAGCCGGGGGGACAGCCGAACCCGCATCCCCAGTAAATCAGTGTCGTATCCCTGGAACGCTGATACAGCGGGCGCCGGCTTCAACGCCGTAGATGCGGGGCTGGCTTTGAATGTGTTTTTCTAACCTTCCGGCGGGGCTGTTCCAGAACCGCGGGCTTTTAGCGCGCCGTCAATTAGTTTTGGAACAGCCCCAGGTGCTGTGCTAATTCAGGAAGCAGTTTCATGTCCGAACCGGCAAAGTCCAGGCCGGCAATCGTTTCGGGGAAAACCCAGTCCCACGCGGTATGCTCGGAAAGGATAAAATCGCGGCTTTCCAGGTACACCCGGTAGGCCCGGAGGACCCGGGTTTCCCCGCGGTGCTCAAAAGAAGCGCTCCCCAGGAAGGGGCCGGGCCTGACCGTTACGGCAAATTCCTCCTGGAATTCACGAATCAGGGCCGCTTCGTCGGATTCTCCCGCCTCCACCTTCCCGCCGGGGAATTCCCATTTGCCCCCCAAGCCGCCTCCGGGGACGCGCCGGGCTATGAAAACCTTGCCGTTTTCTACCGCTACGCCCGCAACGGAATACCGTGTAGCGCCCATGTTACAGAAAAAGCACTCCCGGAAAGAGAAAGTGAAGCGCCGCCGACGCAAGGGCGATAAAGCCCACCCAGCGTTTGTTCTGCTCCAGGGACCGGGCAAAGGCTTCGGATTTTTCAGTATTCAGGGCCGACCGGGCGTTGTAATACTCAAAGACGAGGATGAATCCGGTCCCAAGACCCGCGACAGCCGGGATACAGTCCCCGATAACCGGTATATCACCGTTTGTGGACGATAAGAGCTTCAGCAGCCCCGTCGCCATAGCGGCCAATCCCAGGACAAGGCGGAACGTATCGTTTCGGAGGAACCGATCGATCCCCCGCTCCAGGGAACCCTCGCTTTCTTTTTGGCCGCTCCCGCTGCTCAGGATATATCCTGTAAGAGCGTTAAGCAGCACCGATAGAAAATAAAATTGAATCATGATTGGGTAAGTATAGACGCTTATACGGAAAATTAAAAGACGAACCCGCTACACAGGCGGCTATTCGGGTTTTACCCGGAAGGAGGCCAGTTCCTCTCCCGCGCGGAAAATCAGGATAAGCTCCGGCCCGGTAAACGGGACGGAGAACCTGAAATCTTCCTCAGGTTCAAGGGTGAAGAATATCCGCTGCGCCGCTATGGGCGGCTCCTCCCCTACCCCGCCCTCGTGTTGGTATACCGAGACCGCTACATCCACCGGACCGGTATAGGCCCGCTCGGAAGTTGTTTTCTTGATGACGGTAAGATACGCCGCCGCGTCTTTTCCATCCCGTGCGGGGAAGCCCAGAGCCGACACGGCAACCGCATTCCCGGCCAGGGACGCCCCGCCGCGTTCCCCGGCGTCCCGGGAAAGAAACAGGAGGATGAACGACACCATGACGATAGTAATGAGGAGGACAGCCCCCGCCCGGGTCCCCCCCGTGAAGGCTTTGTACAGTGTAGGCCGGGAGGCTGGAGAGGTATCATAGAGATCCCGAACCGTTTGGGAAGCCCGCGCAAGGCGCCGTTCCCTGGAATAATGAAAAACGATGTCCCGGTCAGGCTCCCCGCCGCCGGGCCCGGCCTTGCTTTCTTCCTGTTCCCGGGACGCATCAGGCTGTTCCGGCATAATCTTTCCCCCGCTTCTTACCGCTTCCTGGTATCTGAGGCCGCTCCGAAACCCGGTACTTGCCGCGCCCCATCCCCCATTCATCCGCCGAATTTTCTCAGGAAGGGAACCCCTCCTGTTCGGCAGGCTGTTCAATGACCGCCAGACGTTCCGCCTGGGAAATCCGTTCCAGGGATCCTCCTACCCGTAACTCCTTAAACACCGATTTAATGATTCCTTCTATATCTTCGTAAAAAACCTCATAAGAACTTTCCAGCCGGCGGACGGCTGCGGACTGAAACCCCATCGGCCGCAGCCCGGCAAGGCGCAGAATATCATCGCTGATTCTGGTATATTGGCTGACATCCTTATTCACGCTCAACATACCCAGAAGTTTCCCCTCGTCTTTTATAAAAAAGGTTGACGATTGCAGAGGGCGGTTGTCCCGGGTCGTGCCCTCATAATTGCATATATAGTCCCTGGTTTTCCAGACTCCCTGGGCTATCAGCCTAAGCGTCAAATCGGTCGGCGGGGACCCGATGGAACGTCCGCTGATATGGCCGTTGGCTATAGCCACGATGCACATCTTTTCGGGCCGCAAATCCTGCAAGACAATCTCCCAGGCCCCTCCGCTCGCCTTACCCAAAAAATCCACCATCAGGGCGGCAATATCCATAATATCCATAATAACTGACTATAATACAAGAAATTATTCGTGTATACCGCGCTGAAGAACTGTTGTATTTTGAAGATTAGAGGCTCCGGCCTCAAACGCGCCGGAGCGCCCCCGCCGGCGGTTTTGGCCGCGTCTCATCGTAGTGTGTGATTGCGGCCCGTACACCCTTTCAGCTATAATCAGATGGGGAGAGAGTTGTTTGATGTATGATTTTACCACGCGGCTCAACAGAAAAGGGACCGGTTCCTCAAAATGGGAAGCCATGTATCGAAAAAAGGCGGATGTATCTCCGGAGATCATCCCCCTTTCCGTAGCGGATATGGAATTTCCCGCCCAGCCGGAAATTGTCTCGGGGCTCAAGGACTTCCTGGATCAGGCGGTCCTGGGATACGCGGCTGTAACGGAGGAGTATGTACAGATAGTTGCCGGCTGGATGCGCCGGCGGCACGACTGGGAAGTCAGGGAGGAGTGGATTATCCAGACCCCCGGCGTGGTTTCCGCCCTGTATAACGGAGTAGCGGCGTTCACGGAACCGGGCGACGGGGTTATCATCATGCCGCCTGTGTACTATCCCTTTACCACGGCGGCGGCCGAAAACGGCCGGAAATTGGTCCGGGTCCCCCTGGTTCAAAACGGGGCGGCCTATACCATTGATTATGCGGCTCTTGAGGAAGCCGCCGGGAACCCCCTGAATACGTTGCTCATTTTCTGCAGCCCTCATAACCCGGTGGGGCGGGTTTGGACGCGGGAAGAACTCCTTCGGACGGCGGAGATATGCTTCCGCAATCAGGTTCTGGTACTTTCCGATGAAATACATTTCGACCTCCTCATGCCCGGGGCGGCCCACATGGTCTTCGCCGCTCTTTCAGAGGAGGCCGCGCAAAACTGCATCGTATGTACGGCGCCCAGCAAGACGTTTAACCTGGCGGGTATGCAGTTGTCGAACATCATCGTTCCCAACCGGGAACTCCGGGAAAAACTCTCGGCCCGGGTGCGGAAAAGCGCCTTCCATAATCCCGGCGTTCTGGGGCTTAAAGCCTGTGAGATCGCCTATACCCGCTGCGAGGCATGGCTGGACGAGCTTCTCCTGGTTATCGCCGCGAATTACCGGCTTCTCAAAAATTTTATGGAGAAGCATCTTCCCCGGATCAGGGTTTTTCCCCTGGAAGGGACCTACCTGGTGTGGCTGGATTTCCGGGATCTGGGCTTGGATTACAAAGCTCTTGAAGAATTCATGGTTCATGACGCGGAACTGTTCCTGGACGAGGGCGCGATGTTCGGACCGGAAGGCCGGGGCTTTGAACGGATAAATCTCGCCTGCCCCGCCGCGGTGCTGGAAGAAGCCCTGGAACGCTTGCTCAAAGCCCTCAAACGCCGCGCGCTGGTTTAGGGCCGCCATCGGGGCGGCGGGGGTGGGCGTTTTCTCCCCGCCGTGGGCGGCGTGTTACGCCGGAAGCCACGCCGCGCCCGCCAGGGAAGCGGCGGCGTTGGCAAGTTCGACGGGATCGAAGAAGCGCCGGGCGTTTTCCGGCGCGGAAGCGGCGGCCATGAGCAGGCCCGCCGCGGCGGCGGCGCAGTCGTACCCGTCGAAGGCGCCGGCTTTACTGGTCCGGGCGGCCGCGGCCGCGCAGAAACCTGCCAGAAGATCCCCGCTTCCCCCTGAAGCCAGGGCTGAATTCATGCCGTCCAAAATTCCCAGCCGCCCGTCGGGGGCGGCTATATACAGTACATGCCCCTTAAACAAGATAGTACCCCGAATGCGGCGGGCGGTTTCCCTGAGCGCGGGAATGGGATCGCTAGAAAGCTGTTCCGCCGGAAGGCCGGTAAAGGCGGCAAATTCCCCCGGGTGCGGGGTCAGGACGGCCGCGCCGTGAAACGTCAGCCCCCGCGCCAAGGCGACGGCGTCGGCGTCCAGCACGAGGGGGGTCCCCTCCCCTTCCCGCTCCAGGGCTTTTTCTAAAAGCGCCTTCCGGTCCGCGCCGGTTCCCCAGCCGGGCCCCAGGAGTATCGCGTCAGGTTTGAACCGCCGGGGAGTATCCGCCGGGCTTCCGTTTACTGCAACCATAACGCCCCCGGCGGCCCGGGCCAGGACGGGATAGATTTCCTCGTCCACCAGGAGGCGGACAATCCCCGCGCCCGCGGCCTGAGCGCCCCGGGCGGCGATATGGGCGGCCCCGGCGGCGCCGTGGGAGCCGGCCCGGATTTCTACCAGGCCCCGTCCATATTTATGAACATCCGGACGAACCGGGGATATCCGTTCAGAGGCGGTTTCCCAGCAGAGGCGCTCCGCTCCTTCAAAACGGCTTACCAGGGCGGCGGGAAACACGCCCCCTACAGACAGAATGGTCCCGGCAAAACGCCGGGCGGCGGGTTTGTAGAGGGCGAGTTTCACCGGCTCTATCCCCAGGCATGCGTCGGCTTCCAGAATGGGCATACCCGGCGTCCAGGCGTCGAAATTTCCCGAAGGAACGTCTATGGCGAGGACGAAGGGAGGGCGGCCGCTGCGGCCGGCGGCGTTCCGCGCCGCATTGACGGCCTGAACCATCCCGAGGGCGGCGCCCCTCAGGGGGCCGCTGACGCCGGTGCCGGCGACTCCGTCTATGACGACGTCCGCCCGCCGCAGGGAGTCCGCCGCTTCATCCGCACCGCCGGACGGCCGGTCCCAGACGTGAACGGGAACTCCCATAGCCGCCAGAGAACGGAAGGCTTCAGACCGGGGGTTCCGCTCGTTCCTGGCGGGGAGGCGGTTTATCACTACCCGGGAAGAATCGGCTGAAGCGGCGCCTTCCAGGATGAGGACGCGGAGCATGACCATCGCGTCAGCGGCGTTGTTGCCGGAACCCGCCGCCGCCGTTACGGCGGGGGGCGAGGAGCCGGCAAAGAACGCGGGAAACGCCCTGGTAAAGACCCGGGCGCAGGAGCGGCCCGCAGCCTCCACCAGGGCAAAGGGATCGAGGCCCCAGGAAGCGGACGCTTCGGCGTCCAGGGCCCGGGCGGTTTCAGCGGTAATTAATTTCATCATTAATATATCCTCCGGTATATCGCTCTATGAACCTGGTCCAAAACCGCGGGCAAACACGCGCCGGGTTAGGCCGGGATCGTGCGGTTTCCCAGGGTCCATTCATACGCTTAGGGCGCAACCTCCCCGGCCAGGCGGTCGGTGCGCCACCACACCAGTTTTGCCTCCCAATTAGTCGCGAGAAGCCCCGAAAGTATGCCGTCTTCGGACAAATCAAACGAATTGAACCGGAGTTCCTCGTCATCAACCTGGATAAACCCCCGGCGCTGTTCCCGGGAACCGGCGGAAAGAATGAGCAGGGAGTACCCGCCCTCCACAGGAAACGAGAAAAAAATCCGTCCCCCCTTGATGACCCCCAGCATAGAATACAGAAGATTTTCGGTAACCCGATTGTTGTTTACCACAGCCGCGTACTCGAAGAAGGGAACATCCACCGTACCGGTATACGCGCCGTCTTCCACGTCCATGATCCAGATGACCGATCCGCCGTCTTCGTTCCCGGAGCGGGCGGCGCCGGGTTCATCGTAGGCGTCCGGGTGGTAATCCACCTTTATAAACAACCGCCTGGCGTCAGGCGCGACGGCGACGGCGTCTACCGAGGGAACCACCCCGGACCGGCCGCGGGGTATGGGTACGGCCGTATCCGGCAGGGGTATTTGGAAGAGCGGAACCCCGCTGCTGTCGAACCAATAAATGTTCCATCCCTGGGGAAGGCGGCATATCACGGCGATTTCGTCATAGATAGTCGTAAAGAGGCCGTTAATGCGGGGAAACGGGGTCCCCCCTACCCCTTCCTGGCCAAGGTATTCCAGGAACCTGCCGTCGGCGTCGAAATGAAGGATTATGCCGTCCAGGAGGACGTTGGTTTCCTGGTCGAAGCTGTGGCGCTCCGGGGGGAGCCGGTCTTCCACGTAGATATGCTTCCGGGAATCCACGGTAATGACGCCGGGACTGCGAAGGGGATAGGTCAAAGCCCAGCGGGTTACTACCCCGTCATGTTCCCCCAGCGGCCGCAGGGAAAGGGGCGGCGGGTTCGTCTCCTCATTGTAAATCATGAACAACAGGTCCCCGAAGGAAGTATACCGGACGATCTTCCCGCCGTTTCCGTTTGCGATATAGAAAAAGCCGTCCCGCATGGCGAGCGAAGTTTTCCGGGCGCTCCGGCCTCCTTCAAGATTAAACAGATCAATCTGATCTTCCATGCGTCCTATATCAAGACTGAACATATCTTCCCGTGTAACTGAAAGAATCTGTTCCTCATTGCACCCGCAAAAGAGCGGCATGACGGAAACCAACACGATAGGCCAAAACTTCATAGTAAGACAGTAAGACGGGGCCGGTAGACTTGTCAATTACGGATGTACACGGTACAGTTACCCATTATGTTTGAGAAATTTGTCAAAGCCCTGTTTGGTTCCCAGCATGAACGGGATCTTAAGGCGCTTTTGCCTATATTGCACCGAGTAAACGAAAAGGAAGCTTGGGCTGCTTCCCTGGCGGCGGAAGAATTCCCCCGGATGACCCTCCGTTTCAAGGAACAATACGCCCGGGGGGAAAGTCTGGACGCGCTGCTTCCGGAAGCCTTCGCCCTGGCCCGGGAAGCCGCCCGGCGTAACTTGGGGGAGCGGCCCTACGATGTGCAGGTTCTGGGCTCCATCGTGCTTCACCAGGGGAAGATCGTCGAGATGAAGACCGGGGAAGGCAAGACTTTGATGAGCGTCTCCGCGGCCTATCTGAACGCTCTTTCCGGCAAGGGGGTCCACGTAGTTACGGTGAACGACTATCTTGCAGACCGGGACGCCGGCTGGATGCGCCCGGTTTTCAGCTACCTGGGCCTTACGGTGGGGACCATCCTTTCGGATATGGACAATGAACGGCGGAAACAGAACTACGCCTGCGACATCACCTACGGGACCAATAATGAGTTCGGCTTTGATTATCTTCGGGACAATATGCGCTGGGACATGGACGGCCGGGTACAGCGGGGCCACGCCTTCTGCGTCGTGGACGAGATAGACTCCATCCTTATAGACGAAGCCCGGACCCCCCTCATCATTTCCGGGGCCGCCGAAGACGACACCTTTAAGTACGCCGAGGTTGACCGGCTGTTGGGAACTCTGGAGGAAGTCAAAAAGAAGGAAGACGGCGATTATCCTGACGAGGCGCAGGGCGAAGAAGTTATCGGTGATTACAAGGTCAACGAGAAGAACAAGAACGTGTCCTTTACCAACGCGGGGCTTGCCAAGATTGAGGAACTGCTCCAAAAACGAAACCTTATCAAAGGGGCCATTGTAGACGAGGAAAATTTTGAATACCTTCACTATTTTACCCAGGCGCTGCGGGCCCATAAGCTGTTTCACCTGGACGTGGACTATGTGGTGCAGGATGGGCAGGTTCAAATCGTGGATGAGTTCACCGGACGTATTCTCTACGGCCGGCGGTATTCCGACGGGCTGCATCAAGCTATCGAAGCTAAGGAGCGGATCAAGATTGCCCAGCGGAACCGGACGCTGGCGACTATCACCTTCCAGAACTACTTCCGGCTTTACGAAAAAATTTCCGGCATGACCGGAACCGCCGACACCGAAGCGGTGGAATTCAGCAAAATCTACAATCTGGATGTGGTGGTGATTCCTACAAACCTGCCGGTAGTCCGGAACGATGAAGATGATGTGGTATTCCTCAACGAAAAAGATAAATTCCATGCCCTGTGCGATGAAATCGCCGGGGCCTATAAACGCGGGCAGCCGCTCCTTGTGGGTACGGTGTCTATTGAAAAGTCGGAGATTGTCTCAAGCCTCCTCACCCGCCGGGGAATACGCCACGAGGTGCTTAACGCCAAGAACCACGCCCGGGAGGCGGCTATTATTGCGGAGGCCGGCGCCAAGGGCGCGGTAACCATAGCCACCAATATGGCCGGACGGGGGACGGACATAAAGCTTGGGGGCAGTCCGGAACACCGGGCCCGCAAGCGGGCGGGGACCGAAGCGCCGCCGGAAAAATACGCCCAGTGCCTCAAGGAAGAGTATGAAAAGTGGCGGGCCGATTATGAAGAAGTAAAAACGCTGGGCGGCCTCTACGTCATCGGTACTGAACGCCACGAAAGCCGCCGGATTGACAACCAGTTGCGGGGGCGGGGCGGACGGCAGGGCGATCCGGGGCGGTCTAAATTCTTCATCTCAATGGACGACGACCTGATGCGCCTCTTCGGGGGCGACAATATTAAGGGGCTGATGTCCCGCATCGGCATGGAAGCCGGGGAACCCATCTATCATCCCTGGTTAAACCGGAGCATAGAAAAAGCCCAAAAGAAGGTTGAAGAACGGAACTTCGAGATCCGCAAGCATCTTTTGGAATACGACGATGTGCTTAACCAGCAGCGGAAATTTATCTACGAGCAGCGGGACGCCATTCTGCAGGACGCCGGCCTGAAGGCCAGGGTAAACGAGGCTTCCGCCGAAATGGTCCGCGCGGCGTTGGGAACCTTCCGGATCACCCAGCGCAGGAATCAGGACGAGGCCGTTCTGGAACTGGCCGCGTACCTCAAGGCCCAATTCGGGTATACCCTGCGCTGCGAAGGGGAAACCAAAGAAGATATGGCGGCGGAAAAACTGGAGGAACGGATTCTCCGGGGCCAGGAAGAGGACATTAACAATAAAGAGGCCCTGGTTGGCGAAGCCAATCTCAATTCCTTCATCAGGATGCAATACCTCCAGTCTATAGACCGTAAGTGGCTTGATCATTTGGAAAACATGGAAGGTTTGCGGGAGGCGGTGTACCTGAGAGGGTATGCCCAAAAAAACCCCCTTACGGAATACAAGATCGAAGGATTTCAGATTTTCGACACCATGATAGATACCATACGCACGGAAATCGCTTCCAGGGTTCATTTGGTGCGGATACAGACGGGAGGCGGACGGGAAACCAGGACCCGGTCTTCAACCGCCGCTCTCTCGGCAAGCCACGGTTCAATGGGGGCCTTCTCAGGCGGTTCTGGTTCATCCGGGGAGCGCGGGAAACCCGGGCCCGCCGCCCAATCCCAGGGCGAGGCGGTTACGGTGGTCAGAGCATATCCCAAGGTGGGGCGGAACGACCCCTGTCCGTGCGGTTCCGGGAAGAAATACAAGTTCTGTCACGGACGATAGGTTCCGCCGCTGGTCTATCGGGTTTTATCGATTCCGCGTTCCGCGGGGCTGTTCCAACATGTCAGATTTGGAACAGCCCCATGTATATCAGCAATTTCTGGTAATTCTGTGTTTTAGAGCCGGGGATCCCCTCTTGACTTAACGTTCATGTGAACATATAGACTACAGGGCGGATTTCGGAATAACCGCGCATTAAACGCCGCCTGCTATGGGGGACGCGGCCGCCAATGACGCCGTGTATACCGAAGCCGGGCGGGGCTGTTCCAAACCGCTGATTTTGACGCAACCCCGTACACCAGCATTATTACATAAGGAGCACTATGTATGAAAACCATCAATCTGGGATCATCGGATCTCACTGTTCCGGTCGTCGCCGTAGGATGTATGCGGATCAACAGGATGCCCAAGACGGAAGCCGAAACATTTGTTAAGACCGCTTTGGAACTGGGCGCCAATTTTTTTGACCACGCCGATGTATACGGCGGCGGGGCCTGCGAATCTATCTTCGCGGAAGCGATAGGGATGAGCCCCGCAGTCAGGGAAACGATATTTCTCCAGACCAAATGCGGCATCAGGCCGGGGATCGCCTTTGATTTCTCTAAAGATCACATCCTCAAGTCCGTGGACGGCAGCCTCAAACGGCTAAAAACCGGCTGCATTGACGTACTATTGCTGCACCGTCCCGACGCCTTGGTGGAGCCCGAAGAGGTGGCGGCGGCCTTCGACGAACTCCACGCTTCGGGCAAGGTGCGGTACTTTGGGGTGTCGAACCAGCGGCCCTCCCTGATCCGGCTTCTGCAAAAGTATGTCAAACAACCTATTGTGGCAAACCAGATGCAACTTTCCATCACCAACGCCGCGATGATTTCCCAGAGCCTCCACGCGAACATGCTTGACGACTCGGCGGTGGACCGGGACGGCGGCGTTCTGGATTTCTGCCGCCTGGAAAACATTACGATTCAGCCCTGGTCTCCCTTCCAATACGGTTTTTTTGAAGGCGTATTTTTGGGGAACGAGAAGTTTCCCGAACTTAACGCGAAAATAGACCGTATCGCGGAGAAATATTCGGTATCCGGCGTTACCATCGCGCTGGCGTGGCTGCTCCGGCATCCCGCCGCCTTCCAGCCCGTTACCGGTACCATGAATACCGGACGCCTCAAAGACTGTGTGAAAGCGGCTGACATTACGCTGACCCGCGAAGAATGGTACGAACTCTACCTAGCGGCGGGTAATACCTTACCCTAAGATTTTTTGATGGTCGCGGCATAGATGGAATTGATTACCCCCAGAACTGCGCTCATGGAGAACAGCGCCTCTATGCCGGCAGTCTTCCATAACCAGCCGCCCATCAAGGCGATAATAATACTGATTACATGGTTCACCGACACCCCGGTAGACAGGGTGGCGGTGATTTCTTCCGGTCCGGACGCGATGTCCTGGACGTACACGTTACTGGCCATGCTGGCCAGGGATATGATGGAATCCAAAACATAATTGACGCAGACCACAATAAACGCGATGCGCGCCGGGAAGATCCGGTGGGCGAAGCCGTAAAGCAGACAGACAACGACGAGAATCAACGTATCGGCAACCATGACGAACTTATACCCCGCCTTATCAATAAGCCGCCCCATAAGGGGGCTTAAAACGAACCCAAACACGGCGCAGACGGCCAGGAGCAGGGAAATAATTGATGTATCGGCGCCGTAATGCAGGATAAGCACATAGGGCGCAAAGGTGATGAAAATCTGTTTCCGCGCACCGTAAAAAACCTCCAGCATATAAAACTTGAAAAATTTTTTGGCGAAATAAAAACGCCGGCGAGCAGTCTTGACCGGGGATTCCCGCATAACCAAAACCGTCAATACCGCTCCCAGCATCAACAGTCCGGAAAGAACTAACACCGATTTAAACCGCAGTAAATCGGTCCGTTCAAATCCAAGCCGGGAAAACACAAAAAACAAGAGGGTAACCACCACAAACCCCGCGATGTTTCCCACGTTACTGATAGCCGTTGTGATTCCCAGGGAAGCTCCGCCCTTATTCCGTTCCGCCAGATCCAGGGAGATGGTGCTGCGTACCGGCATGATGATGTGTTCTCCAAAGCTGAAAAGAACCATGTTCATTACGACAATGACTTTACCGGTTCCGCTCAGGAGCAGCCCAAAAATACCGGCGGTCATTATACAGACGCCTATTTTGAATATTCTGCCCTCGGAGAACCGGTACAACGCGGCCAAGATGAAAATCACCAGAAGCCCCGGGATTTCCCGAAAGAATTCAACGATTCCCCGTTCAAAGGCGGAAATGTGTACTATTTCCGCCAGATAGTTATCCTGAATCCCCCGGTACAGTCCAAAAGCCACGCCGGAAAAAACGAGTACGCTTAAGAACCGCCCGAATTTAACGCCAGGGCGGTACACGGCCAGGAAAACGGCGGGAATACGCGGTCTTTTATTACGGGATGCATCCCCGGCTGTCTTTTGCATATTCCCGTCAGACAGCAGCGCCGTTCTGAGATTTTCCCGCCCGGGGTTTCCGGCCAGCCTTTACCTGTGATTGTTTTCCCGCAGCCGGCTTTTGTTCCGCAGCGTTCTTCACGCCTTTAGGGGCGGCTCCTTTCTTTCCGTCCGCTTTTCCCGCGGTTTTTTTTGAGACCGGAATTTTCTGCGCCTTAGGGATATTTTTTAATTCCTTCTGAAGCTCCGGGTCCTTAGCCAAAGCGGCGAGACTGTAGGCGTTCTGGAGATCAATCCAGTATTTGACAGGTTTCTCAAAATATTTTTCCAGCTTAAGGGCTATTTCGAGGCTGATTTTCAACCTGCCGTTAATAAGCTGCCTGATAGCGGAGGGGCTGAGTCCGATATCTTCCGATAGTTTTGAGACCGTAATGCCGTACTTATCAAGATATTGTTCCTTAAGTACGGCTCCAGGCACAAGAATAGTTTGCTTTGCCATAAAAAACTCCTGTTAAGAAATATAAAATAGTATAGCTGAATTCAATACTTTAAACTAGGGCCTGTTCACGCTACGTGAAATGACGCTCCCCGCCCTAAAGGGCGGGGTATCGTCGTTGGATAGGAAATTTATTATACTGACCGGGTCCATACCCAATTTGCCTTTATAAACATCATATCGATAGTGCTACCTTTATCGCCTGAAGGGCGGGGTATGTACCCGGCCTTCCAATCAACGAGCACATGACGATAACACCCACGGCACGATAGATACATGTGGAAACTATCAGGTCCATCTTGTCATACCCCGTCCCTATCCGCCTGTACCCCTTAACTACCGGAACATCCGCTCCACCTCATTCCTCTGTTTATACATCTCCTTGTCATTTTCCCCGGGTTCCTTCCAGTTTTTCTTCATCGGTACTACCGGACTATTCTCCAACTCAAACGCCGGCCGTCGAGTTTCCCTCCCCTCATACGCCCGGCCCACTAACAACAACAGCGGCCCCTCTCCGTAAGGATGCACCGTGACCGAGCTTGAATCCAGGGAAACCACCGTTATCCGCCTGTTTGTTATCGGTTCCTCTTGAAGAGCGTGAAAAATCCGTTCCGACACGCCGTTTTTTGCCTGCCGGTTGATTCTGACGTAAATGGTATACCGGGGGCCGAAGGTCTCAGGGAGGGCCCGCTATGTGCAGCCGTTTCCGCAGATATAGATTATGGCGTCAAGGAAGCGGCTGGTATCGACGTTCACGTTTCCCCCGCTGTTTAGGAAAAAGGCAATAATTTTTTTTCCACTGTTCCTGGGTTAATTTCATGGTGTGAGAGGCTGTTTCAAAACCTCTAAGTAATAATCAACCGGCATAGCCGGTGGCTTTAGGAAGCCTCCTTAAAGGGGGCAATCAACTTACAAATATTTTTTCTCCCACAGAATATTTTGATTCCCTTGGGTAGATACCCCGCCCCTTGGGGCGGGTAAAACTGGGGTGCGGGGAATTTGTTCCCCCGCATACGCAAAGATTTCAAGGAGAAATCTTCAATACCCCGCCGCTCTGCGGCGGGGATTTTTTATTGGCGCTCTCCCTTGCTCTTGTTTCCTTAATTTTTGCTTCAATACTTATGGTGCTTACGGGTCCGGCAAATTTACTTTCCAATTTTTGCACGCCTCCAGCGCCGGTTTATTGAATTTTTCACAGCCAATTTACTTTTCTCTGTTCGACTCACGCACGGCACGGCATAGCCGGGGGTTTACATAAAATAATTGTAACCGGTCACGATCATGAAGCAAGATTTACGCAATTAGAGGATGGATTTATGTCAAAATACACAGACAGACAATGCTTCAGATAATCTATTATTGGTACGTATTGTAAATTACATCTTGTAAGAACGGTCCAGAAACGTTCGTGCCACTCATTACCGCGTATACCACGGCTGCCTTGAGTTACCATCCGGTCAAGGACCGCTTGCCGTATTGTCAATTCCGCCGCGTTATTCGTCGGTTCAAGATCTCTGTCTATAAATCTAAAGTATTCCTCTTCCCATCCCCTAAAACGTTTCGCTATGAGTTTTGCTTCTTTTTGTTCCGGTACCGTACCCAAAGCCCGTTTTACTATGAGCTCCCGGTGCCGCCTCATCCGCTTCTTCCATGCTTTTTCCCCTGTTTCCCCCTTCCGCTGTATCGTCTGGAACATCAGCCGTATCTGTTTCAGTATCCGCTTCCCGTACCGTACTACAGCCTTGTCTTTCAATGTCTCCAGAAATAACACCTCTCGTATCAAATGCGCCCAGCAAAATTGGGCCAGCACCCCGCTCTTCCGGCTATACTTCCGGTATGCCCCAAAAAAATCGCTCGTGATTATCCCTCCGAAGACGGCGCCCAGTATATCTTCCAGTACTCCCTCCCCACGGCTGCCCCGTATGATAAATACCGCGTATTTCTCCGCCCGAAATGCCCATATCCACCGCTTTAAGCCCCTTTCCTTCCACCCGCTCTCGTCTATGTTCAGATGTTCTTCCCCGGATAGCCGCTGAACCAACCGCCGGTGCGTCTCTTTCAGCGAACCGCTCGTTTTCATTATTTGTTTCGCAAGAAAGCCCCGGCTTACCCCTATCCCCAATACTTCCTGAAAAAAATCTTTCATGGCGTTGAATGATGCATGACAGCGCCCTTTCAGATACGCCGCAAACGCAATAAGGCTTATCGAAAACAGGCCGCTGCGCCCTTGTTCCGGAACAGGCGCCGTATGACGGCTTTGACAGGTTGGACACCAATAGCGGTGACGGTGGTATTCGGTTATGATAAACGGCTTCGCCGCCAGTTCAATCTGCTGAGTGGTTATC
>JAIRSS010000006.1 GCA_031255315.1 Spirochaetaceae bacterium | reverse complement strand
GTTCCCCCGGAGGATAAAGAACTGTACCGCCTGGCCCGCAAACGCTACCAGGCGCTGGCGGAAGCCGCCCGGATCATGCCGGTTGCCGAATTACTGACCAAACTCTGGTATGATGAGGGCTACCGCTATGAAACCCTCTGGCAGGAATCTTCCCAAATTTACGGCGGACTCTTTGATCTCTTTTTCGAGATTGCCCGGAATACGGACCGCCGGGGCAAGGGTCTGGCGGAATTTCTGGATTACATCAACGGCGTCATGACGCGGGAGGAAAAACTCGACGATGTGAGCGTCCCGCCCCTGGAAGAAAGCGCCGGCGTACGGATCATGTCCATCCATAAGAGCAAGGGCCTGGAATTCCCGGTGGTTTTTGTGTACTGCTGCGGCAGCGGGCGAAGACCCACCGGCAACCGGGAAACCGCCTATTTCGACGAGCGTTGGGGGCTGACCCTCAATCTTCCCCAGGCGGAAGAACTGCCGGGGCCGTGCGCAAACTACTTCTTCACGTTGAGCCGGGAAGAAGAGAACCGGAAAGAAACCGCCGAACTCAGGCGCCTTCTGTATGTCGCCATGACCCGCGCCGAAAGCCGGCTTTTCCTGACCGCAAGCCTTCCCGCGCCGGGCAAGGACGAAAAAGAAGGGAAGAACGCAGAAGCAACGGAGGAATACACCGTTCAGTCCGTTAAAGAACGCCTGGCCCGTCTTAACGCGAAGAAAAGCGATCCCGCCGCGGCCTCGTCCTTTTTGGATTTGCTGCTTCCCGTACTCGCTGAGGAACATGAAGACGAACCGTTTACCATCGAACTAATCCCGGTCAAGACCCGCGCGGAAATCCGCCGCGCCGCGGGCCGTTCCCGTGACAAGGCGGCCTCCCTCCGGGAAGCTGCCCTGGCCGCCGCGCCGTACTACGACCGGGCCGAAACAACCTCCGTCCCGCCGCCGATGCCGGCGTCCATAGCCGCCGGCGCCCTGGAGTACGCCGGGCGGAACATCAGGATAGGCGGCGGCCCGCTCGCGGCTCCCGAAGCGGCCCCGGCGGAAGAAGATCCCCTTGAAAAGACGCTGAACCGGGCGGGGCTTGAGGCGTCTGACTTCGGGACCATCGTCCATAGTTTTCTGGAGGATCGCTTTGCAAGCGCCGCACCACGCCTTCCTTCCCAAATCCCGCCCCGCCTTCAGGCGCGGCTTGACGACCGGGACATTCCCCCTATCCGTGAGGCGGCGGATCGCATGGTCCGCTGCTTCCTGGAGTCGGATGTGGGGAAACTCGCCCTGAACGCGGCGTACCGTGAAACGGAATTCCCCATTCTCACCCTGGCGGAGACAAAGGCTGGAAAAATACCGGTTACCGGCAGGATCGACCTGCTCTTTGAATCGGAAGGCGTCATGTATGTCGTAGACTTCAAGACCGACCGGATCGAAGAACCGGAACGGCACCGCCTCCAGCTTGCGGTGTACAGCCGGGCGGTATCCGACATTTTCGGGAAACCGGTACGCGCCGTGATCTTCTATCTGCGCGGCGGTGGCGCGGTTGACGTAACGGACCTGGTGCGGGACCTGGACCTGGTGATAGATTAACGCCGCATCCGCTGGACCGCGCCGCCGGGCTTAGGCCGCTGGGCTATGCCCGGTATGTCAGGTTCCGCACCCATCGTTCTTTCTTATACCAATGCCGGGCCATGAGGTATTTGACAGCGTCCGACAGTTTCAGGATGGCGAACATGGTTACCGGGTGCAGGGAGGTGAACAGGGCAAGAACGAAGGCGCCGGGAACGAAGATCAAGGTGTTCACCGAAACATCGACATACATGCCTAGGGCGGTGTCGCCTCCGGCGCGGGAGATGGCGAACTGGGCGTTAAGCAGGGACCAGAGGGGCATATAGAAGAGGATGACGAAGACCAGTCCCAGGCTGATCTGCCGGGCGGCGGCGGTAAGGTTGGAGAAGACCAGGGGGATAAGGAGGGCCGCGGCGCCGGCGCCGGCGGCGGCAATGACGCAGCCGGCAAGGACGGCGCCGGACTTGATCCAGCCGCCGCGCTTACGGGCTTCGTCCAGCCTGCCGGCTCCCAGGCTGCCGCCGACCAGAACCGAGGCGGTGGTCCAGATGCCTCCAAAGAGAAGAAAGAAAATATTCGCAATCGTCCAGCCCGCGGCCATTCCGGCCACGACTTCCGCGCCGCCCCGTCCGTTGTAGAGGGCGGTCATTATGGTTTCGGAACTAACCCAGGAAGCCTCGGATAAAAACATCATCCCCGACTTCGCGAGGATCTCCCTGATAAGGCGCTGGTTCACCTGGAATATGCGGCGGAACCCAACGAAGAACGGCGCGTTCCCAGTACGGGACCGGCGGATGTATATGAGAAACGCCGCCGCCTCAACAAACCGGGCCAGGATGGTGGACAGAGCGGCGCCGGTTACCTCAAGCCGGGGGGCGCCCAGGTTCCCGTAAATCAAAAACCAGTTTCCCACGGTATTCACCACCGTAGCGGCGGCGGAGATGATCAACGGAATCTTGGGGAGGCCGATCTCCCGGAAGGATGTGCCCACAGCCGCGGAGACCGCCATGGGGAACAGGGTAAACGAAATGAGCTTGAGATACCCTTCGCCGATACCGATGATTTCGTCCTGGGCGGCGTTACCCATCGTCATCATAGCAAGCATCCGGCGGGGGACGCCCCAGCAGAGCGCGAAATATACCGCCGCAACGGCGCAGACAAAGATCACCTTAAACCGGTATGCATGCTTCATGCCGTCCGCGTCTTTGGCGCCGTTAAACTGGGCAAGATAAATCCCTCCCGCCCCGCAGACCGCATTGACGATCACAATGAAAATAAAATTGATCTGATTGGAAACATTCACCGCAGCCATGCTGGCGTCCCCAAGTCCGGCGACCATAAAGTTGTCGATCAGGGAAACCATGCTCATGATGAGCTGCTGCAACATTACCGGCAGGGCGATAGTAAGCGCTTGACGGTAGAAACTCCAGGGTCCCAGTTGTTTCGAGATTAAAGACATAGTGGTAATGAATATCTGGTTATGCCGTCTTAGTCAAGCCGACGCGGAAGTTCCGGAACGTGCGGAAAGGGGGTGAACGTTTCGCCCGTGAATTAGCTCCCTTGGGGGGTGCAGTTTTCGCTTGGTATTGACGTGTAAACGTAAAATTACCGGTGAATACTTGTCCTAAGCGGAAGCATACAATACAATAGCCTCCGAGGTTGCGACATGGATGAAGTTGCTCAGATACCCGGCAGAATCAAGGAATTCCGGGAAATATTGGATATTAGCGTCATTGATATTGCCAAAGATATAGGCATACCCTATGAAACCTATGAAAAGTACGAAAACGGCGAATCGGACATTCCCATCAGCGTCCTTTACAAGATAGCCGGCCGTTTGGGGACCGACGCCACGGTGCTGCTTACCGGGGAAGACCCCAAAATGGAAAACGCCGCGGTTTGCCGGAAGGGTAAGGGGGTGCGGATAGAACGCTATCCGGGTTATGAATTCTCAAGCCTGGCTTACAATTTTAAGGGGCGGACCATTGAGCCTCTTTTGGTGTACCTGGACCCGTCCAAAGCTCCGGCGGCGCAGGTGGCCCATTCGGGCCAGGAATTTAACTATGTGGTGGAAGGCACGGTCAGGGTAACCGTAGGGAAACGGGAGTATATTCTTGGGGAAGGCGATTGCATCTATTTTGACGCGGGCCTGCCCCACGGTCAGAGCGCGGTCGAAGGGCCGGCGCAGTTCATCACCATCATCCAGGAATAGGCGGGAACCCTCCATGAACGAAATTATATCCCGGTATTGTCCCCGAATCGAATTCGATTCATATGAAGATTTTTACGCCAATTATCGCTGTAATGTTCCGCCTGACTTCAACTTCGCCTATGACGTGGTTGACGAGTGGGCCGCCCTCAAGCCGGGGAAACGCGCCCTGCTGTGGACCAACGACACGGGGGATATGCAGTCCTTTACCTTTGCGGACATGAAGCGCCTTTCGGACAAGGCGGCTGCGGTTTTGCTGAAACAGGGGATGAAGAAAGGTGATGTGGCGATGCTCATACTCAAGCAGCGTCCCGATGTGTGGATTCTCATGTGCGCCCTCATGAAGATAGGGGCGGTATGTATTCCCGGCACGTATCAGCTTACCGCCAAAGACCTGGAATACCGCTGTAATATCGCGGAAGTCAAATTCCTTGCGGCGGTGGACGACGCGGAGCTTCTTGAAAATATAAAAACGGTCCGTCCCCGGTGCCCGAATCTCAAAACGGTGGCTGTCGCCGTTTCCGGCGGCCCTCCAGCTTTGCCGCCGGACTGCCTGGACCTGCGGGCCGCCATCGCCGCGGAGGAGGAAACCTTTACCCGGCCTTCGGGGGAGGCGGGCGCCGGGACCGGGGACCCCATGCTTATCTACTTTTCTTCCGGGACTACCGGTATGCCCAAGATGGTGCTGCATAACCACTCCCTGCCCCTGGGACACATCGTTACCGCCAAATACTGGCAGTGCGTAGAGGACGACGCCGTGCATCTTACCCAAACCGATTCGGGGTGGGCCAAATTCGCCTGGGGCAAGATTTTCGGCCAGTGGATATGCGGCGCGGCGGTGGGCGTTTACGATACGGAAAAGTTTACCCCCCGGGGCCTCCTTGGGGCGCTTGAGCGGCTCAGGCCCGCCACTTTCTGCGCCCCGGCGACGATTTTCCGGTATTTGATGAAAGAGGACCTTTCGGGGTTCGATTTCAGTTTTATTACGCATACGTCCATGGCCGGGGAACCTTTAAGCCCTGAGGTGTACCATCAGATTAAGGAGAAAACCGGCCTGGAGATTCGGGAAGGATTCGGCCAGTCGGAGACATCAGTCATGGCGGCGGCCTTCAAGTGGCTGCCGGTAAAACCCGGTTCCATGGGAAAGCCCGCGCCCCTCTTCGGCCTCAATGTGCTTGACGAAGACGGGGCGCCCTGTGACGACGGCATAGTGGGCAATATGAGCGTCGCCAACGCGGGGCCTAGTATGTACACGGAAACAAGGGAGGGGCCTCAAAGCCCGCGCATTCCCGGCCTTTTCCGGGGCTATTGGAAGGAAGAAGAGATTACCCGCGCTTCCTGGGAAAAGGATGTGTACCGGACCGGCGACATGGCCTGGCACGACGACGAGGGATATTACTGGTATGTGGGGAGAAACGACGATGTGATCAAGTGTTCAGGATACCGCATAGGCCCCTTTGAGGTCGAAAGCGCCCTGATGGAACACCCCGCCGTTCTTGAATGCGCCGTTACCGCCGTCCCCGATCCCCTGCGGGGCCAGGTGGTAAAGGCCACCATCGTGCTTGCCCGGGGTTTCAGCGCTCGGGAGGAACTCAAGAGGGAACTGCAAAACCATGTAAAGCGGGTAACCGCTCCGTATAAATACCCCCGGATTGTGGAATTCGTTGACGAACTGCCCAAAACCGTCAGCGGGAAAATTCAGCGGAACCTGATTCGGAAAAGGGACGAGGAGAGCGGGCGGAACAATCCTACCCGGTAAAGATGACGCTGTTCCCTTTGGAGCGGAGAAACCGCGGGATCCTCCGGGCGCTTCCCCGCGGGCGTCCCCTGGCTTCCCGTCAAATCAAGGTATCAGGCCGCCGAAACCCGCGGGTCCGGCGGCTCATGGATTTTCTCGCAACTCATGTAGTTGTTTGAAGCCCCGCAGTTTGAAGATTGCCTTCTCCTGAATCTGTCGGACCCGTTCCCGAGTTATGCCCAGGAGTTTTCCCGTTTCCTCCAGCGTCAGGGGGCCTTCGCCGGTCAGACCAAAGCGGAGCTGCATGATCCGCATCTCCCGTTCCGAAAGCTGGGAGAGGGTGTCTTCCATAATTTCCTGAAGGGACATGGAAAAAACCAGTTCAAAGGGTTCTTCCAGGTTATCGTCTTTGATGAGGTCCGCCAAACGGGTTAAGTTGCCGTCATCAACGATGGTGTCCAGGCTGGTAGTTTCCTGAGAGAGTTTTACGATCTCCTTGACCTTGGGAAGGGGCAGCCCCAGATACTCGGATAATTCTTCCGCGCTTGGATCCCGGCCCAGGTCCTGGGTAAGCTGTTTTGATACAAAATAACATTTCTTGATGGTGTTCAGCATGTGGATGGGAATGCGGATCACCCGCCCCTTATCGGCGATGCTTTTAATGATGGCTTGGCGTATCCACCAGGTACCGTAGGTGGAAAACCGACAGCCCCTGGTATAATCGAAACGTTCCACCGCCTCAATGAGGCCGATATTCCCTTCGTCAATAAGGTCCAGGAATGACAGCCCCCGGTGTTGGTAATTTTTGGCAATAGAAACTACCAGGCGAAGGTTGGAGTTGATCATCTGATTTTTAAATAAGAGAAGCGTCCTTTCAACAACGTCCTTCTCCTGGTAGTACGTATTGTCATGTTCCCGATCCTTATAGGTGGATTCAAGGTCCCGCAAGCGGTTCCGGTAGGACATGATCTTTTCCCCAATACTCTGTTCCTCTTGAATCGTCAGGAGGGGAAATTTGGATATTTGCTTAAAATACAGGGCCAGCGGATCCGTTTCCTTGGGAGGCTTCATTTTTTTGACGGCTTTCGCAGATTGAACATCCGCGGTTTTTTTCTTTAGCCGGCTTTTCTTTTTGTCTAACTCTTCCATCTGCTTTGATGCCCCTTTCCGTCTGCCGCCGCCTTTTATCCTATCCGACGCTTCAGTATTCATTGTTTTTGACATACTACTACCTCTTACGTTGTTTTTTTATTTTCTCCAAAAATCTGCAAACCATTACCACCGCCGTCCCGCGCCCCCTCTTTCGCCAGGAACTTCCCTATATTAATTAACGGATTCGCCAGAACCGCCGCGCCGTGAGAATACCCGTGTATTTCTCCGCGATTCCTAAGCCCGGGGCGCGGTTACGGGATCAACCGGGCGGTTATTCAGGTAAACGAGAAAGAACAACTGGGGCTGAGATGACACCCCGTCAATCCCCAGTTTACCAAGTTCCGCGCCTGGTACAACCCGATCCCCCTCTTTCACCGATAAACTTTCGCATCCCCCGTATACATATAGATACCCCCCCGGCGCCTGAACAATGACGACCTTTCCGAAACCTCGATACGGCCCCGCCGAAACTACCGTTCCCGAAGCTGCGTTCTTCACGGATTCAGAGCGTTCCCCTAACAGCACCACGCCGCTCAGTTTCCCCGTCATGTTTTGAACCGCTTTCGCGTTAACCGGCCACTGGACGGAGGCGTCTACCTGCCTTGTTTCGGTAGGCCGGAGCGCCGTTCCGCCCCCCGGCGGCTGCGGCGGCGGGGTCCTCACTGCGGCGTCCGCCGGACTGGGCGGATCCGCCGCAAGAGAACCGGCGGCAGCCGCGCCGTTCCGGGGAATCCGCAGCCAGTCGCCGGCTTTTAGCACATAATTTTCCGCCAGGTTGTTCAGAACCTTAAGATCCTGAATGGTAATCCCGTAGCGCCGGGCAATTCCGTAATATGCTTCGCCCCGGATTACCTGATGGCGAATAAAATCCCCCGTTTCGGTGGCGGGCCGCTGAATTTCAGCGCCCGCGGGCGTCTGATCCGCCGTCCCCGTTTGCCGGGGTATTTTGATCCGCTGGCCCGCCTGGACTGTTCTGGGGTCCGTAATATCGTTTAAATCCAAAACATCCTGAACTGTAACCCCATGGAAACGGGCTATTGAATAAATCGTTTCCCCCCTTTGCACTATGTAATCCGCATTTTGAGCATAAACCGTCAAAACCGCCGCACATAAGAGGAAAGAAAAAAACCGGTACCGGACATTCATTATCCCATTATCGGCATAATTTCGTGCATTCAATATAGAATTCCTCTCATACTTAAAATATCCAAAAAATATGCGAGGCGTCCCAAAAAAACTAATAGTTTTGAAGATAACTATAAGATACTACCAATTTTTTCTTTTTTATACCAATGTATATCAAAAGAGGTAATTATGCCCGTAGAAATCGAAGTAAAAGCCTGGGCTGATGATCCGGAAAAAATAAAATCCGCGCTTTCATGCCTCGCGGAATACCGGGGAAAGTTCCGTAAACAGGACGAATACTGGTTTACTCCGTCCGTCCCTTCCGCTTCGGAAGCGGGCGGCATTCCGGCTTCCGGGGTGCGGGTCAGGCGGGAAGAAGCCGGGGACGCGGAGGGAGCGGTCAGGAAACGCATTGTCGTTACCTATAAGGTAAAGGAAGTCCGGGACGGTATAGAAATCAACCAGGAACGGGAATTCCTCGTCTCTGACAAGGGGGCGCTTGAGGAACTCCTGAGCCGCCTGGGGCTGGCCCGGGGGTATGCCAAAGAAAAATCCGGCTTTGCCTGGAACTATCACGGCATAACGGCGGAACTGACCCGCGTCGCCCCTCTGGGCTGGTTTGCCGAACTGGAAATCCTTACCGGTGACGACGCTGAACCCGCCGTACAATCGGCCCGTCATCGGCTTATGGATCTTCTGCATCGCATCGGCATAGGCGAAGACCGGATAGAAACCCGGTATTATTCGGAAATGCTGCAAACCAAAGGGCGGGCTTCAGGAGCCGGGGAAGCGTGATACATTTGCCAAATATTTAGGCGGCTTCCTGACAGCGCCTATTTGTATACAATACAAGGAGTTGCCATGAAAAAGGTCTTGTTGTGCGCGGTTTTTGCCGTTTTGGGACAGTTGGTTTTTACGGACGGGCCGCCGGGGTGGGAGCGGGAGCGGGACTTGCAGGAAATGATCGAGTCATACTGCCCTCCTCAATATCAATATGAATGGTGTTAGTCGCAGAACAGGTTGATTATATGCTTGGAAGGTTTTCCGTTTGAGTTTGTAAAATAGTGTGATAAGAACCCCATTGTGATGTCATGAGCTCGAAAATATCATCGACGGCAGAGTGCCCCGCGGCGTACGCATTTGCGAAAAGCGCGTTGTATCTGCTGAGATATATTGCAGCAACGCCGCGCGCTGAGTTAAGCCGGTCTTTTATGAAGCTGCGGAATCCGTTCGCCTTGTTAACCCGTTTCGTCGTGGCGACAGCGGGTTTATCTTCCAACGCATTGCGGCTCTTGCTGCCGTCGCAGAGAATAACCGTGTCATTCAACACCCTGCCGCCGAAAACCTCGGGTATCTCATCCTTGCCCGGGAAGGCGCGGTTGACAGCGAAAGATATGTTCCTGGCTTCTCCTGTCACGCTGGCGCATACGCGGATATACACTCGCTTGACAGACCGCGCTTTTCCGCCGTCGCGCCATGCTTCCTTGCCGCCCTGTGACAGCCTTCGGGTATTTTTCGTCCCTTCACACTCTCCGGCACATACGTTTCGTCAGCTTCGCACACCCCGAACATCATTGCGGGGTTTCCCCCGGCGGATCTTTCTATAGCGTACAGAATCTTGTGTCTCATGCGAAATACAGTGGCGTGCGACAAAGCAAGGCTTTCGGCTGTACAGTCTAACGGTACACCGTCTGCCGTGTCCCTTATGACCTGTTTCCATACAGCAGGGCTGCTGTTCAAATTCTCTATCGCTGACATTGTTGTGGCAACGTAACTCTTCTTGCATTCCTGGCACAGATATGCCTGTTTTCCGCATTTGTGCCCGTTACGCCGCACCCGGCTTGAACCGCAATGGGGGCACCCTGTCTTCCCGCTTTCCTCATCAGCCTCAATTTCAGCCCGTTCCCATATCTCCTTCAGTTTCCCGGGAGCCTCGTCCAAATGGCTTTCAGGTATCTCCTTCGCAATTGATATCAGTTCTGCAAGCGTTCCCCTTGCGCCGCCTCCATGGTTTTCCTGCTTTATATAGTGCGTTGGCTCAAGAAATAGCAACACCAAAATACTGGTAAATCGCGGCAGGCACATCTTCGCAAGCTGGAATTATGTCAATTAAAGCGCGTTTCATATTTGCCCATGTTTTTTCAATCGGGTTATAGTCAGACGAATACGCGGGCAAAAACAGCAGTTTCATACCGTGACGGCGGCATAGGTTTTTAAGCTTTTTGGGCGGATGGAACGAGGCGTTATCCGTTATGACCGTTGTGCCGTTGGGTACCGCTTTGACAAGCTTCGTCCTGAACCACTCCGTGAACGAGGCGCTTGTAGTGTTCCCGGAATAGCATAGCGGCGCGACGATACCCCCGCCGATCCTCGTCGCGATTACATTGGTTCTTTGAAATTTCCTGCCGCTTTTAACGTCCCCGGTTTTCACTCCCCGGGGA
>JAIRSS010000249.1 GCA_031255315.1 Spirochaetaceae bacterium | reverse complement strand
ACCTCCCCTTCCTCGACTTCAAAGTCCACTTTTTCAAGAACCGTTACGCCGAAGAATGTCTTGGAAATATTTTTCATTGAAAGTATGGTCATTGGTATTTCTCTGTACAAAAGACGTCTTGCGGTTTTTTTGGACGAAAGTCCGCGGCGTTCAGCCTTGCAAAACCGCGAATTTCACGGTTGCTTTCCCAAAACTTTAGTTTTGGGAAAGCCTCTCTTTTTACGAAATTATATAGTTGGTTGTATTCGAATGAAGGTTCTTCACGTTAAAGACATCACGAGAAAAGATGTTCCTATTTACTACCGCAGGCTTTTTTCCGGTATTTTAGTGCTGGAATTAATGGATAAACAAATAGAGCGGGCTATTGATTTTACAATAGAGACAAAACCAACGGGTGTACGGGATATTTTAGTCACCTTAGCGGAACCGGTGGATTACCCGCTTATCCCTCTGATGAAGGAAATAAAGCGATATTTGTATGAACTGGATGATTCCGGAGGGCTTCCTGACTGAAACAATCGTTATTTCCGGTTCTCCGGAAGAAACCAGCGCCGCCGGGGAACGGCTTGCCGAATCTTTAAAACCGGGAAGCGTTGTAGCCTTGCGGGGAAAGCTCGGAGCGGGAAAAACCTGCTTTACTAAGGGTATAGCCCGTTTCCTCGGAATAGAAGAAGAGGTAACCAGTCCTACCTATACCATCGTTTCTGAATATGATGGAAAAATCCCCCTTTACCATATTGACGCCTACCGTTTAAATGGAGACGATGATTTTTCCGCCTTGGGGGGAGAAGAAATCCTCAGCGGCGGCGGAGTTTCCGTAATCGAATGGAGCGAGCGTATTCCCGCATCCATCCCCCCCGCGGCGGTCATCGTGGAACTTGAAATTCTTCCGGAGGGGGGGCGTAAAATCACCACTCGGATCCCGAGCGGATGCCCGGCATAAAAATATGATTATTCTTGCTATTGACACGGCGGTTTCTGTTCTGCGGGCTGCGGTTTCCGCGGGGGACGAGGTGTGGTCTATCGAATATGACGCAGGGCTCACCCATTCGGAAACGCTCATGGTCTTGGTGGATACCCTCATGAAAATTTCCGGCCTGGACAAAAGGGCATTGGACTTTGCGGCCTGCATGAAAGGCCCCGGCTCCTTTACGGGTCTCAGAATAGGGTATGCGGCGGCCAAAGGACTTTCCCTGGCTCTGGGTATCCCGGTAGTGTCGGTACCCACCCTAGATTGCTTGGCCGCCCGGGTTTCCTTCTGGCCCGGCGTGGTGATCCCTGTCATAGACGCCAAAAAGCGCCGGTATTTCACCGCCCTCTATCGGGGGCGGGATCGGGTAACCGGGTATCTGGATGCCGGCGCCGCGGACATTGCCGACACCGCAGCTCATGTACCGGGCGATCTACTGCTTACCGGGCCTGACGCCCCACGGTTGTTTCCGGAACTTACCCGCCTCATGGAAGGCAGCCGGAAAATCAGCGTCGACGCCGCGGGAAAATACGGCGGAATCCGGGAACTGCTGACAATTTCCCAGGAATATTATATGCGTAATATGATTGATTCCCCGGCGTCAGGTCCGCTCTATGTACGAAAAAGCGACGCCGAATTGACGCGCCTCGTGCATTAGCGCGTGACGCCGAACCCCCTCAGCATGGAGCAACGGAGCTGTGCGCTCGCCGTTACCCCGCGCTATTACACTAGGGCCTGTTACAATGGAAAACAGGAACCCGCTTCGATCCCCCCGTATATTAAAGCGGTTCTCCCCGGAGGCCAAAGTCCAGTTCCGGAAATACCGGGGTCGATTCCACGGCGGCTTTGTTTTCCGCTTTAATAGCGTCAAACAACTCTCGGCGGAAAACCTTAACGTTTTTAGGGGCCGTTACCCCCAAGCGCACCTGATCGCCCCGAATTTCGATGATGGATACGGAAATATCGTCTCCGATCATTATTTTTTCATTGACTTTCCTGGATAGTATCAGCATCAGCGATTCCCCGCCGCAGCTAGTTCATCCATAATGTTATGCTTCGTTCTCCATCGGGGATCCGTAAGGACGGACTGCTTTCCCTGGCGTGTTTCCCGGTTGATAACCAGCGGCCCCTGGAGGTTGGCGGTCATGGGGCCCCCGTCGGCCGGGATGGTTACAATAGAAAAAATCAACGCCTTTTGAGGGTCGGAAATGCCGATCTCCCCGAGCTCTTCATCGCCGATATCCAGTTCATAATCCGGCCTGAAAAGAAAGGGATTGACGAGAATAAAAGCAACCCGCTCCGCGTCCATAGACTGAAGCCAATAGAAGGGCTGCCGTTCGGCGTCCAGAAGTACATAATCCTTAAATGATTCAAACCCAAAAAGCCCGGAAGCGATGGTGATTTTCTGGTGTTTATCTACCTCTATAACGCCGTAGGCTTTCGTCGCAACCTTCACGCCTCTACACCTCCCCTCTCATTCTAGCGTAAAAAATCAAGCAGCGTTGGGGGCAATATCTTGGCGGCGGTTTGCAGCGCCGCTTTATGGGCGAACTGCATCATACTGAGTTCTGTCGCCGCGGTGGCGACATCCAGGCCGGATTCCCGGCCCAATACGGCGGTTACGCCGGGAATCTCCTGGTTTAGCCGCTCCCACGCCTGCTCCACCCGTTCCTGTCGGCTGCCGTTGACGGCAAGGCGGCTCTGCATGTTGGCCAGGGCTAAATCTATACCTCCAATACCCTGGCTGCCCACAAATTCGCTGTCCCCCCGGAACAGGGCGTCCCGAAGGCGGATGACCATGTCAAACGCGGAACCGCCGGAAACCCGCGCTCCGGGATGCCAGTTGGGCGCGCCCGGATCGCTGTTCGGGGCGATGATCCCCAGGTCCTGCAAAACCTGGGAACCCTCACGATCCTCCAGACGTATAAGGTGGGCATTAGTCCCCTCCAGGGCAAGCCCGTTTGTCTCTGGGTCTATGTAGGCTTTAACCGGCGCGGAGGAATCGTTTATCTTCGCCGCTATCGCCTGAACCGTATCTCCTATCGTAACAGGAATCTCATAACCGTCCACATAGATGGCGCCGTCCGCGGGCGTCCGGTAATCCGTGGCATCCGCAGTGGCGTATATCTGCATCTTTTCCGCCCAAAACGCCTCCCCTCCCCCAATATCCAGGTCCGCATAGGCGCGATCGGTTATTTCCGCCTTCCGCCCTGAGCCGGCGCCCCGGTATTCCACCCGGACTACCATTGTTTCCCCGCCGCCGGGGACAGTGCCTTCCACAATACGGAACGGCTCGGTAAGCGCCTTGTCTCCGGCAAAAAGCTGTCTGCCGTCGGAACCTATGGCGTTGGAAAGCGAAACCAATTCCTTGAGCAACTCGTTGATTTCTACCGCCATATACTTGAGGTCTTCCGGCGCGTACGTACCCGTCGCGCCCTGGACCGAGAGGTCCCGTATCCGCTGGAGTATGTCGTTGCTCTCCCGCAGATAGGAATCCGCTTCATTGTAGTGATCTTTGGCGTAGAGCGTGTTCTTCTCGAACCGCTCAAGCCGGGCGAGATATGATTCGTACCGTACCGCGTGGGAAGCGGCCAGAGGATCATCCCGAGGTTCAAGAATCCGCTTTTGAGCGGCGATCCTGGACTGCATGGTGGAAAGCCCCTCTTCATGCCTCCTGAGGTAATACTGCATATCAGTATTCGGCATATTGGTAGAAACCCGTCTCATAATTTATTACACCCCCATTCGATTAATAATCGTATCCAGCATGGAATTCATCGTGGTGATGAACCGGGCCGCCGCCGCATACCCGTGCTGATATTTGATCATGTTCGAGAGTTCCTCGTCAACATTAACGCCGGAAACAGACTCCCGCATATCTTTAAGTTGCTTCATGATGAGGTTCTGGGTCTCCAGTGAATCCCGGCTCTGAGCGCCAAGCATACCAACCCGGCCTACCGCATCGGCAAAATAGTCGTCAAAGGTCCCCAACCGGCCCACCATGACCGCCGTATTCCGAATAGCCGCTACGGCCATCGCGGCGTCCCCGTTTCCGGGATTCGCGGCCCTGCCGTTCTCCCCAAAACCGGAAGCCACTGAACCGGGGTCCCGAATCAGGGCGGGATTCACATCGATCCACCCTGAAGGATGCGCGACGGGAGCCGCCGCCCTGTCCGCCGCGCCGCCGGCCAAGAGCGCCGCCGCGTCCGGACCGCCCCAATCATACGCGCCGTCAGGACCCGGAGCGTTGAGAACCCCGGCGTACCCCGCGAGGAAACGGCCTGAATCCTCAATATAGCGGATCACAAAGTCCGGATTACCGCCGGGGAGAAGGGCCCCCTCCGCTGGAGTCCCTTTCAGGGAAAGCCGTCCGTCCCGGTTGAGCCGGGCCGCTACTTCAGCGCCGGAATTGTTGATCCGGTTCACAATATCACCCACCGTGTCAGTGGGATGATAGGGAACCTCCACCGTACCCCCGGCGGCGGAAAGCGTGATTACCCCCTCAAGGCCCACCTGTTCCCGCTCTTCTAAAGCGTTGACGCCGTTGATTCTAAAGATGTAGCTTGAGTCATACGCCCCGTCTCCGTCCCGGTCATAGTTTCCGTTCACATTGGTTACAAAGGGATGTTCCGTAAAGAAATCAAGCCCCGTCGCCCCATTGATCCCATAGGCTGAACGGTGTACTTCGTTTACCAGATCGATAAAATTCATGGTCATGCTGTCCAGGTTCTGAATCTCTTCCTGGATGGTGTGATCCCTCAGTTCCACGAGGGCGGCCAGGCTTCCATCCTGAAAATGAGCATCGTCCCCGGTGTCCCGCCAGACGATCCGGGAATACCCCTGAGTTTCGGAGCCTTGAATCAGATCGAACTGCCGGCCTATACCGCCTTGAACCAGAACAAATCCCGCCGTGTGGACCATGAATTCATCCGGATCCCGGCTGTCCACGGTAACATCAATAATCGACGAAAGACGGTCAACCAGGAGATCCCGGCGATCCAAGAGGTCGTTGGGATTATCTCCCTGGGCCTTGACGCGCTGTATATCCCGGTTCAGGCCGGCGATTTCCCGGGACAGGTTGTTAACCTTGTCCACAGTGAGCCTTACGTCTTCCTCGGCCATATCCTGAAGACCCTTGAGGCTCTTGTACCGCTCGTGTATGCCGTCAATCAGGGTCTTGCCCCGCTCAAGCACCGCCGTCCGGGGCGGAGTATCGGCAGGGTATATCGAAAGTTCCTGCCAGGCGTCCCAAAAGGCGTCCATTTTTCCCCGTATGGAATTCCCCCCTACTTCCAGGTAGGCCTGTTCCATCATACGAATATAGGGATCCCGGGCGGACCAGTATCCTTCCCCGCCGGCCTGGGCAACAATACGCCGGTCCAGAAGCTGGTCCCTGACGCGCTCTATCCGCTCTATGATTGCCCCCTGGCCTAGTTGTCCGGGGGTTTCCTCCCGGTTAAGGCCCGGCAGATATATAGGATCAAACGCCGATATTTCGACCCGCTGCCGGGAATAACCTTCGCTGGAAGCATTGGAAAGATTATGCCCGGTAGTATTGAGCGCCTGCTGATGGGCCGCAATCCCCCGTTTACCAATCTCAATCCCCTGAAATGTCGATGCCATAGTTCCTCCTGAAGTACTAAAAATGGCGGTTCACTATCATACTCCGCATATCCGCCTGAACCTGAGCGCCGCTGCGGGAATATATCCTACCTTTCCGGTCCGGAAAGGCCGCTTCCAGAAACCCCGTAACCAGCAAGCCGGCTCCGGCGATGTAATTCATCAGAGCGCCGCTCTCCAGCCTGACTTTCCTGGCTTCCATTCTAAGTTTCCGGTATACTTCGGCAACCGCTTTCCGTTCATCCGGCGGAAAACGGGATACCGCTGTGTAAAAGCCAGCGGAACCCTCCCCGGCTTTTCCCGCGACAACGCTGAATATTCGGATACGATCGGCATCCAGGTCCTCAATTTGAGCCCCAATGCGCCCCAACTCCCCCAGAAGGGCCTCAAAGTCCATCCACTGCCGGCTTACAACCGCCTTTCGAATCAACGCCTGCAACCCGGCAATCTTCGTCACCAGTTCCCGTTCCTGTTCTAAAACCGCCGTACACCGGCTGTATTCCGGACTGCCGCCGGAATCCGCCGCCGCGTTCTCCCTGCCCATGCCTGCTATACCTCTTCATTCTTATCGGTAAAAGGAAGAAGAAGGTTTAGAACAAATTCTCAAAAAACAGTTTGACAGATTCAAAGGCTGATATAGAATATATTTATTGAGGCGCTTCTATGCCCGTAATGCTGCATGTACGGGTGGGGAAGAACGGGGGCTGACGGGCTTCCAAAAAGGAAAGAACCGGCGTTATATTTTGAGGAGGTAAAGAGCGGTGTTTTTACAAATGGCTGTTGACCGGGTTAGTTTGAACGAAGCGGAGCGCCTGGTTCGTCTTACCCGCGGCGGGGTTGATATTATTGAGGCGGGCACTTCCCTCATCAAGGATTTCGGACTTTCCGGCAGCGTCGGGTTCCTGAAAAAACAATTTCCCGGGCAAATCTTTCTGGCGGATATAAAAACTATTGACGAAGGGGAATACGAATTCCGCCGGGCCTTTGAGGAGGGGGCGGATATCGCCACCGTTATGGGAGCGGCTTCACCCGCAACTATCCGGGCTTGCCAAAAGACCGCACGGAAATACCGCCGCGAGTATATGATTGATCTGCTGGGGCTGGACGCGGAGGAAATAAAGGCGCTTACCGTTTTCGATGACGCTGTTTTCTGCCTCCACCTTCCGAGCGATTGTTCCGGCGCGGGGCTTATGGAAACAATCCACGCCGGCATGGAACCCCTGGCGGGGCCGTTCCGTATCGCCGCGGCGGGAGGGATAGGGCTTGCGGCTATCCCGTTTCTCAAGTCCGCGGGAATAGAAATCGCTGTTGTGGGAAGCGCAATCACAAAAAGCGGCGATATACCGAAAGCCATTGCGGATTTTAAAGAAGCGATTACCGGAGGTCTTTAACGGGCTGATTAAGCCCAGAACGCTGAGACGGACAATCGCAAATACGGCGCCGGTGAGACGGTTCCATATTTGAAGTTTGGGAACAATACTATAAGGAGAAGAAGTACCGATGGAAATTCTTGACGTCATTCAAGCGGAAATACGGGATGTTTTGGCTCAGGTCAAAGAAGAAGAAATGGAAGCGGCTTTGAGGATCATCAAAAAAACGTCCCGGATCTTTGTGGGCGGCGAGGGGCGCAGCGGATTAACGGCCAAGGGTTTTGCCATGCGCTTAATGCATTTGGGCTACACAGTATATGTGGTGGGAGAAACAATCACGCCGGCCCTGCGCAAGGACGATGTGTTCATCGGCGTTTCCGGTTCCGGCGGCAGCGCCGCAGTGGTCAACGACGCGCGAAAGGCGAAAACGGCCGGCGGTGTTGTTTTAGCCGTTACCAGCAAAAAAGATTCCCCCTTGGCCGGCGCAGCGGACCAGACGCTTTGCATCCCCGGTACGGTTCGGGGCGACAGCGGAAGCAGCCGGACTTCCATACAGCTTTTAAGTTCTTTATTCGATCAGTCCCTCCATATATCCCTGGACGCGCTGTGTTGTCTAATCAGCCGGCGGGACGCGGTTGGCAATGACGCCGCTACGGGGATGCACTGGTAGAGTGGGAGCCGGGCCGCCTGTTGCAAATGTACCCGAGTATCCGCAGAGGGTACGCCTATCCTTTACTCTGCCGCACCCCTCACCATGCCCGTAAACGTAGCGGTTCCTCTATCCGCACCGTATCCCCCGACTGTTCGATCACATACAACCCGGCGCTCAACGCCGCCCGCCGCACGGATTCACTCATTATCGCCCCGGCTATCGCCCCCCGGATCGCCCGTTTGTCCCCCTCCTCGTCTTTATATTTCCTCAAAAGATCAAGCCGCTGAATATGTTCCTCCAGGTCTTTCTCCGTAGGCTTTGCTTTCACTTCCACCCCGATGCTGGCGGCGTCATTCTCCAGGAATATGTCAAACTCCGCCGCTATCCGGCCGGTCTCAGGGTTAAACAACTTATGCCCTGTGGACGCATACTTAAAATGATAGTGAAAAGCATTAAACTTCTGGACGATATTGGGTAAGATCAGATGTTCAGCCAGTTCCCCGAACCGGTTGCCCAACGCTCCCATACTTTTTTGGAGCTCCTTCATCCTGCGGTCGGTCTCCTTCATCTGCCGGTCAGTCTCCTTCATCTGCTGACGGTTCTCCATGAGCGCCGCCCAGACCTGCTCGAAATTCAATCCCATTTGGGGTTGGATTATTTCCGCCATATTGTCCTCCTAATACGCTTATCTCAGCCCGACTGCTCGGCCTCCGTCATAAACGGGGCCGCCTAATCAACAACCCCGCCCTAAAGCTCCCCCGCGAACCGGTGAGCGGGCTCTTGAGTATGAAACCCTTCGCTGCGAATCAACCTGCCGGGGCAGCGGCCGGCGGGCAATGACGTCTTCTTTATGTACCAGTGAATTCAATTATATTCTAATTTATTGACTTTCGTCCTGTTTCTTCTCCTCTTAACACACGTTTCTCGCCCTTTCAATACCGGCTTGCCGGGTGGATGGTCTCCGGCGCCGCCAGCTCTTTCTTCCTGTCCCGGTATTGATGCGCCGGCCTCTTCCCGCCGGTGGACAAAGATTTCTCCTGGGAGGGGACGGGCGTTTCCTTACGATAGAAAAACAACGCCTCTGAAAGGGAATTGACCTTCCCCAGGAAAACAATTTACTATGTTTTAACCACTTAAAAGGGAGTAACCCATGAGCAATGACGTATTTTCCGCTTCCGGGGCGCAATTCCCCTCCTTGGCGGAGGCCTTCTACAAAGTGGGGGGAAGCGTCCCCGCAACCCACCGGGAGCTGACTTTCGCGGACCCCCAATTAGGCCAGACCCCGGATATAGCCCTGTGCTGGGAGAACGAGTTGGGCGGGCTGGAACCGTCTTCGCCGATACAGGCAGGAGTGGCCGCATAAATGAACGGAAAACCGTTGGATGCCCGCGCATCCCTGGGCGCCGCAGGATACCGCGGCAGGAACAGATCTTTCAGGCTTTTCGCCGCGTTCGTATTAAGCGCGCTTATACCGGCGGCGCTGGCGGCCCAACGCCATGTATCAGCGCCGCTCGACAGCAGTGTGTACTATATTCTGGAACAGGCGCAGTTGCGCGGGTTATGCGCTCCCCGTGGCGGGGCGAAACCGTATTCCCGCGACGCCGTGCTCTCGGCTATCAGCGAGATTCTGGGAAACGAGAATGCCGGGCGCGGCGCGTTGAACGAAGGGGAACGCCGTATCCTGTACGAAGCGCGGGCCGCCTACCGCGCTCCAGATGAAGGGCTTGACTGGCAGCGCGGGGCCTTCTATACCGCCGGCGAGGTAGGGAAAAACGATACCCATATTTCAAACGACATCGGCGTCAGAGCCGAGTCGCTGGTTTCCGGCGGCTTCGGCGACGGCTTCTCCTGGGGGACCGATACGCGGATCACCGGTTTTATCCTGGGCGATCTGGGCGACGGCTTCTCCTATGGCTTTACCTTTGCCGGAGCGCTCCTGCGCGCCCCCCGTGAACGGCATAATAACGACTACCACAGCTATTACGAGGGGTTTCCCCAAGCTCCGGATCCGGATGATCCGGCAACGTACGATCGGTTCGTCCCCACCTACAGCCAGCCGGCGGCGTTTTTCCCCTACAGCTATCAGAAACGTTGGGACGGCTATGTGTTCGGCCTCTCTGATATTTCATCAGGCGGGCACCTCTCCTGGCCTGAGGGCCTTTCGGCGGGCTATACGGTGCTGCCGGAACTCAGCGGTGTTCTGCTGAATAAGCGTGTCAGGTACCGGGTTGGGCGGATGGAACGGGAATGGGGCGGCATGAGCAACGGGAGCAGTCTGGTTTTCAACCGGCAGGCGCAGCCGTTTCTGGCCATGGAAGCGGTCTTCACGCCGTATTCATGGCTGCGGTTTTCAACCCTCAGCGGCATCCTTGAGTTTTTCAACGAAGAGGGGATTAAGGTTTCAGCTGCAAGCAATCAAAACGCTTTTTCCCTGTCAATGATCGAGCTTGATTATAAACAGTTTCTTCATTTTGACGCGGGAACCAGCGTGGTCTGGCCCAAGCGTTTTGAGCTTGGCTATATGGTTCCGCTGGTCAACGCCTTCTTTTATCAGAGCAATATCGGCGACTTCGATAACCTCGGCATATTCTTTAACCTGAAAGCCCAGTATCCGGGCATTGCCGGGCTGTGGTTTTCCCTGTTTCTCGATGAAGTAAGCGTTGAGAAGCGTATGTTTGAACTGGACCGGTCTATGTACGCCTTCCAGACCGGCGCTCAGGCCTATATTCCGGGGCTGCCCTTCTCGTCCCTGTCTCTGCGTTATACAAAAATCGAGCCCTACTGTTATACCCATACCAGAGAAATCGTGCCGTGGTACGGCGGAACGCCTATGGAAACCGCGTATACCAATAACGGCGAAGGGCTTGGGTATTACCTGCCGCCGAATTCGGATGAACTGCTACTTCGCTTTGAGGCCATGCCTCTGCCGCAAACACGGGCGCATCTACAGTACCAGATGATACGCCACGGCGCTGATTATGGGAGCGCGGCGGTCGACGGCAGTTCCTTTTTATCCGAGCT
>JAIRSS010000207.1 GCA_031255315.1 Spirochaetaceae bacterium | reverse complement strand
CACACGCTGTTTTCAGTCCGTATCGTCAAGGCGGGATTAAAGGCAATGCCCGCCCTGCTCAAGGCGTTTTTATAACCCTGGAGCCGGTCAACGGTATAATCCTTGTTTTCGTCCGTATTAATCAGGGCGATGCTCCGATGCCCCATTTGTATCAGGTGCTCCGTCGCCAGCACGGCGCCCTGAACATTGTCCACATCAAAACAATCGATCTGCTCGATATCGGTATGCCCGAACAGGGCCACCGGCAGGTTTCTCTCCTGGGCGCGGGAATAAAAATCATGGATTTCCTCGGTTAAAAGACCCGTCACGATATACCCGTCGCAGCTATGGTTGCGTTTCCACGACCGTTTAATCAAAAAGGAGTACAGCTCCTCGCTCAATGCCTCGCTGATACCCGCGATAAAGTGCATGACAAAGGGGCTGTTCAATTCAATATTTTCGGGAACATACACATCAATGATGCCCGTTCGATTCGAAACCAGATTTTTCGCGGCCATATTCGGCGTATAGGCCATATCCCGCATGATCCTTTCGATGCGTTCTTTGGTCGCCGGTTTGACCTTTTCCGGGGTGTTTACCACCCGGGAAACCGTGATAGTTGAAACTTTCGCCGCCCGCGCAATGTCCTTCAGGTTCCTCATCGCCGCCTCTCAGCAAAATGTTAACGTTAACATTTTATATCGTATTATACCGGCTTTTATCTGAGCCGTCAAGCGTTTTTTTGAGAGCCCTTTTTGCATCTATTCATTCATAGCATGATTTCAGGGCTTTTCTTGTCCGGCCCTACCCGCTCCGTTCCACCACCTGTCGCCCATCTCGCTCGGAACAAGGGAAACAACATTTTCTCTTTTGACATCGAAAGACCGCGGTACGGATACACCTTTGAATCTCTCCCGGCTGGTGGAAGGGCAAGAGTACGTTCTTATTCGCCGTCATTTACACGACAGGCCGCATCCACCCCTGTTCCCTATAGTGAGTACCATACTGCTGATCGTTGTTCTTGAGATATTCGCAATTTCCATGCGCCTCACTTACGTTTTGTCCCCTTATGTCCTCATCCGGGTTTTCCCCACAGCTTCAAGCCCCGCTCCCCGGCCTCTTTGGTTTTTCGTACCACACAGAAACGCATAGGTATTCTATCCCCTGTTTGCTGCAATACGCTCTGTCCCCTATCACTAGAGCCTGTTGCGCTTGTGGATTTTTGCACCAGCAGTAACGCAAAAATCGCGATTATCCGGCCTGTTGCGGACCTCCGGTCCGACGGAGTTTGCAGGGTAAAAATCGCTTATAAGGCGATTTTTGGGATTTTAAGCGCGAAGCGCAACAAATTGCTCGGTCTTTCTCTCTACAGCTCTTGAAATTACTTGCCTTTTCTCCCTGTTCCGTCCCGGTCAGCGCCGTTTCTTTCATCCCCAGGTCAAACAACCCTATCGCGTAATGCAGCCGGTAATCCGCTTTGTTACTCCCTTGTACCGGCTTATCGCCGGCGTCTGTCAGGTACACCTTTCGCTCCCCAAGCCATAGCGCCGCTTCCCCTATCGCCTTGTTGTTCCGGTATAGGTGTTCGCACAACCGCCGCAGTCATTCCCCGCACCTTTGAAACCTTGTGAATACCGCTTTCGTGCTTATCGAACAAATATCGCCAAGCTCCAGCAATACCGCCGTCCCGCTAACGAATCTTCCTTCGGTCAGGTATAAGAATACCAACCGCAGCAAATCAAGAGCGCTCGTTATTGCCCGTCCCCGTATGAATGCCCCCAGGCTCTTTTGCCGTGTCTTCCCACTCTTCGGGCATAACCGGCAGTAACCGCTCAAGCCTGTTTTTTCCCCTCTCATTCCGTGAATGTATCATTCTTTTATGACCTTGTTAAGTAAACGCATATGGGAACAAATCCCCCCATCCCCGGGAGGTTTGGAACAGCTTCCGTTGATAAAAAGCCCTTTGGGGAGTAAACTAAGCCCGCGGCTGCGGGGCAGCCGCTTTGCCGGGATGAGTAATTTACAGTACAGAAGGATAGTATGAACAACATTGAACGCTTTATTGAAGCACATGAAGCCCTCGCGGTGGAGTTGGAAGTCGAACTCACCAAGCGGCCCGCCATAGCTCCGGAAGCGGGCGGAACGGGGGAATTGGACAAGTGTGAGTTTCTGGAGGGCTGGCTCAAAGCCCACGGGATTACCCGCCTGGAGCGGCACGACGCTCCCGACGAGCGTGCCAAAGGCGGTGTGCGGCCCAACTTAGCGGCCTCCATTCCGGGTAAATCGGACGCCGGGCGGCTGTGGATTATAAGCCACCTGGATGTGGTTCCCCCCGGAGAAGCGGCGCTTTGGGGGAGCGACCCCTGGACGGTGGAGCGCAGGGATGACGGGCCCTTGGGGCCCCGGCTCATTGGCCGGGGGGTGGAGGACAACCAGCAGGGGCTCGTCTCTTCGGTACTCGCGGCCCTGGCGCTGGTTAAGGGGAACATCGTCCCGCCCCGCACGGTAAATCTTCTTTTCGCAGCGGACGAGGAGACGGGGAGCGCCTACGGCGTCATCTGGCTCATCAAGAACCGCTGCCTTTTCAGGCAGGATGATATGGTTCTTATCCCCGACGGCGGGGACCCCAGGGGGGAGACCATTGAAATCGCCGAGAAAAATCTGATCTGGGTGCGCTTTGTTACCAGGGGGCGGCAGGCTCACGGGTCCCGGCCGGATCTGGGGGCCAACGCACACTTGGCCGGAGCGGATTTGGCGGTGCGGCTCCACCGCCGTCTTTCGGAGAAGTTCGCCGGCAGGGACCCCCTCTTTGAGCCGGATTATTCCACCTTTCAGCCGACTAAAAAGGAAGCGAATGTGCCCAATATCAATACGATTCCCGGAGAAGATGTATTCTGTATGGATATGCGCATCCTTCCCCAGTACTCCAATACAGCGGTTCTGGCTGAAATCGACCGCGTCAAGGCCGAAGTGGAGTCTGAATACGGAGTAACCATTGGTTACACCCTTCCCCAGCAGGCTGAATCCAGGCCGACGCCGGAGGACGCGCCGCTGGTTAGGCTCCTTTCCCAGGCGGTGCGGGAGACGCTTGGGGTTGAAACCCGGACTATCGGCATAGGGGGCGGTACGGTGGGCGCGGCCCTTCGCAATATGGCGGTTCCCGCAGTGGTGTGGAGCCCTATGGAAGACACGGCGCATCAGCCCAACGAGTGCGCCCTCATCAGCAATATCCTCAAAGGTGCCAAAGTGATGGCCCGGCTGATGACGGCGGAGCGGTAATGGGGATTGTTTCGTCGCGTCCGGCGGCGTTCTCCGGGGAGAAGGGGGTAACCATGAAAGCCGGGAAGAGTTCCTGGTTTTCGTCCCCGGCGATGAACCGGGCGGGTACATGTAACATTGCTTGATTAGGCAACGCGCCCTTGAATTCCGCCGTTGATGAAGCTATTATGAAGGATAAAAATGGAAACGGAGCGGAATAGGATGGCAAAATATCCCTTTGAGGTAATCGAACCAAAATGGCAGCGGTATTGGGAGGAACGGAAGACATTCAAAGCTGTGGAAGATTCCGGGGTTCCGAAAGGAAAACGCCGGTATGTGCTGGATATGTTCCCTTATCCTTCAGCGCAGGGACTGCACGTCGGCCACCCAGAGGGGTATACCGCCACGGACATTTACTGCCGCTACCTGCGGATGGCCGGGTATAACGTATTGCATCCCATGGGGTTTGACGCCTTTGGGCTCCCGGCGGAAAATTACGCCATTAAGACCGGGACCCATCCTTCGGTAACGACAAAGGCGAACATCGAAAAATTCCGTTCCCAAATTAAGGCGTTGGGGTTTTCCTACGACTGGGACCGGGAAGTAGACACTTCCAATCCGGAGTATTACCGGTGGACCCAGTGGATCTTCCTCAAACTCTTTGAAAAGGGCCTGGCCTACGAGGCGGAAAGCCCCATCAACTGGTGTCCTTCCTGCAAGACCGGTCTTGCCAACGAGGAGGTGAAAGACGGGGTCTGCGAACGTTGCGGGACCCGGGTAACCAGGAAGCGCATACGCCAGTGGATACTGAAAATTACCGCCTATGCGGAACGGCTCCTGGCGGATTTGGACGGGCTGGATTGGCCGGAACCGGTAAAGCTCATGCAGCGGAACTGGATAGGCCGCTCCGAAGGCGCCAATGTGGTGTTCAAAATTGAGGGCTTTGACGATGAGCTTGAGATTTACACCACCCGGCCTGACACCCTTTTCGGCGTAACCTACATGGTCCTCTCCCCGGAACATCCCCTGGTGGAAAAGATCGTTACGCCGGAACAGAAGGGGGCGGCAACGGACTATCGTGAGGCTGCGGCCAAGAAGAGCGATCTTGAACGAACCGATCTTGCCAAGGAAAAAACCGGCGTCTTTTCCGGCGCTTACGCGATAAACCCGGTGAATGGGGCAAAGATCCCCATCTGGATAGCGGATTATGTCCTTATCTCCTATGGGACCGGCGCCATCATGGCTGTACCGGCCCACGATGAACGGGATTGGGAATTCGCCAAAACCTTCAATCTTCCTATTATACAAGTAGTATCCGATTCTCCGCCGACGGGGGAGGCTGCCAAACCGGGCGGCGATTATTCCGCTGAACCCGCTGAATGCACCTCCGCCGACGGCTGGGCGGTGAACTCCGGGGAGTTCACCGGTCTTCCCACCAAAGAAGCGATCCGCCGGATTACCGCCTTTTTGGAAGAGCGGGGCATAGGGAAAAAGGCGGTGAACTACAAGTTGCGGGATTGGATATTTAGCCGCCAGCGGTACTGGGGGGAACCCATTCCTATTGTCCACTGCGAAAAATGCGGCAACACGGCCTTGCCCGAAAGCGAACTCCCCCTAAAACTCCCGGAAGTACAGTCCTATGTCCCGACCGGGACCGGGGAATCCCCTCTGGCCATGATTCACGACTGGGTGAATACAAGCTGCCCCCGCTGCGGCGGCCCGGCCAGGCGGGAAACCAACACCATGCCCCAGTGGGCGGGTTCCTGCTGGTATTACCTCCGCTACCTGGACCCTCATAACAGCGCCGCCTTCGCATCCGCCGCTGCGGTGGATTACTGGGCGCCGGTGGATCTCTACGTAGGCGGCACGGAACATGCGGTGCTCCATCTTTTGTACAGCCGGTTCTGGCACAAGGTCCTCTATGATCTGGGGCTGGTGAACACTCCGGAACCTTTCCTGCGGCTGGTAAATCAGGGGATGATCCTGGGAGAAGATAACCAGAAGATGAGCAAAAGCCGGGGCAACGTGATTAATCCCGACGACATTATCCTGCAATACGGAGCAGACGCCATGCGGGTCTACGAGATGTTCATGGGTCCGCTGGAAGTGAGCAAACCCTGGATCACCGCGGGGCTTATCGGGGTGTCCCGGTTCCTGGAGCGTCTCTGGGCGATTGGGGAAAAGCCGGTTACCGAAGATTCGGGGGCAGACGGCGGGCTCCTCAGACTTCTCCACAAGACCATCAAGAAGGTAACCGCCGATACCGCGAGCCTTAACTTCAACACCGCCATCAGCCAGATGATGATTTATTCCACCGAATTGGCGAAACTGGAAGCGGTCCCCCGTCCGCTCTGGGAACCCCTGGTGCTCATGATCGGCGCGTACGCTCCCCACCTGGGCGAGGAGCTGTGGGAGAAGCTGGGCCACACAGAATCGGCGGCGGCTGCGGCCTGGCCCGCCTATGATGAGGCCCTCACCGTTGACCGGGAAGTTACCATTGTGGTCCAGGTAAATGGGAAGATACGGGACAAGTTTGTCGTTCCCGCGGGGACCCCTAAGGAAGAACTTGAAAAACATGCGCTGTCCCTGCCGGGGGTTCGGAAATGGACGGAGGGACGGACTGTGGAGAAGGTTATTACCGTTCCGGGTAAACTCGTGAATATCGTCGCTATGCATAAAGAAGGTTGATACCTATGGTTTTTTTTCGTTGCAGGCTTAAAAACCGGACCCTGAAAAATCATATCGTTTTTCCGCCGGTACTTTGTTTTGGCTGGAGCCGAGACGGAGAAATGACGAGGGAACATCTGGAACACTACCGGAATGTCGCCGGTGGAGGCGTAGGGCTCATCATTTCTGAAGTTACCTGTATCAATGCCGGAGCGCGGCTCGATCCCAGCCAGCTCGGGATATGGTCCGATGAATTTATTGAAGGGTATCGCAGCCTTGGGCGGATCTGCCATGACGCGGGCGTTCCGGTGATGGCTCAAATTCAACACAGCGGCGTTAAAACCGTAACCGGGACGCCGGCGGCCCCCAGCAAACTTACGGAAGCGGAACTCTCCGCCGCGGGGCTCGACCCCAAGGGAGCCGCCGCTAAGGCCAGGGAACTCACGGTGGAGGAAATCGCGGAGATAGAGGCTCAGTTTACAGACGCCGCAAAACGGTTGAAAGAAGCGGGGCTTGACGGGGTGGAAATTCATGGGGCGCACGGATTTCTTTTGAGTTACTTCTTATCTTCGCTCACCAACAAACGGCAGGATGACTACGGCGGCAGCCTGGAAAACCGGGCGCGTCTGGCTGCCAATATCATCAAGGCCGTGCGCCGGGAATGCGGGGAGCAGTTCATTATTGGCGTAAGGTATGGCGGCGCTACTCCTACCCTGGAGGACGGCGTAGGCGTTGCGGAAATTTTTGAAGACGCGGGATGCGACATTCTTCACATCTCTACGGGAGCGACGCCTAAGGATGCGGTACCGGTTCCTGAAAAATACGCGGAGTTCCCCTTTCCCGTCTATACTGCGGTGGAAATAAAAAAACATGTTTCAATCCCGGTGATCGCTTCCAACAG
>JAIRSS010000151.1 GCA_031255315.1 Spirochaetaceae bacterium | reverse complement strand
AAACCCGCTCATGTACACGGCGTAGACTTGCGGTGAGGGCTGCCGGACACTGCCCCGTCATCAATGGAAGACCTGAGTAAATCCGCCTTTGATACGGCAAGCCCCTACACCTTTAAATTTGACAAACCGGAACGGGGCAAGGCTTTATACATTTGCCCCAGCTGGGAAAACAACAAGGGGAACAAAGATCCGTGGGGAGAAATTTACAAGGCGGTTATCCCATCAAAAACACGGCAGGGAGGCATTTACCGGGGCTTTGTTACGGCGCGGGAATCAAGACGTGGCAGAGCAGGAGGAAGGCCGCGGGGTAAGGGAAAAGGAGTGCATGATTATGGAACAGGAAGCGAAACAGCCTAAAACAGAGCTGGCGCGGCTGGGGGAATTCCTCCTGCGGCTGGAGGCGGCCTGGACCGGCGGGGGCCGCTATGACCGGAGTTTTCCCGGGAACTGTTCAGCCTTTCGGCAAAGTCCTCATCCAACCTGACATTCCTATTGTTCGCCGATGCCCTGGTTCATCCGTCCCATTGACCATAAAATGGATATTTGACATTATAATACCTTCTATCAAATTACAGTATCAACAAATTGGGTGCATGCGTTAAGTTATAGAAAAGATTATCAATAACCGCGATCTATTTGGAAGGAGAGGCCGAGAATGGCGGTAAAAACATTTAAACGGGGTTTGTTGCTCCCAACACGGAAGCATACGACCGAAGGGAAAGCTGTGGAACTTGCCCCCCTGCCGAAGCAGGTGGTAATTCCCATAAATCAGCATTTCGGGGCCCCCAACAAGAGCCTGGTTGCCGTAGGCGACCGGGTCAAGCGGGGGCAGAAGATAGCGGACGGGGCAAATCCGGGGCCCATGACGGCGCCGGTCCATGCTTCTGTTACCGGGGTGGTCAGAAAGATCGAGAACCGGACCCAGTCCAACAACCTGGCCGGGCCGTGTATCGTCATTGAGACCGAGACGGCGGCGGAAAACGAGGCGGAAACCGATTTTTTGCCTCCCCTTGACCCGTTTACCTGTACGAAAGAGGAAGCCCTGGCGCGAATCAGAGAGGCGGGGATCATCGGTATGGGAGGCGCGGGGTTTCCATCTCATGTGAAGCTGAACCCGCCGCCGGGTAAGAAGATCGACCTCGTCATCGCCGACGGGGCGGAGTGCGAACCCTACCTGACCACCGACGAGGCGGTCATCACCGAAAAGCCCCATCTTCTGGTGAAGGGTCTTGCTGTTGTGATGAAGATAACCGGGGTAAACCGGGCCGTCATCGGGATGGAAGACAACAAGGCTGGGATTATCCCCTGTATTGAACGGGAAATACGGATTGGGGGCTATCCGGGCGAAATCAGCGTGGGGCTTTGCAAGACCCGGTATCCCCAGGGCGGGGAGAAAATGCTCATCACCGCCCTGACCGGACGGGAAGTGCCCAGCGGGGGGCTTCCTATGGACGCGGGGTGTATCGTGCAGAATGTGGGGACCCTGGTGGCGATTGCCGAAGCATTTACCCTGGGGAAACCTCTTATCGACCGGGACCTTACGGTGTCGGGAGGGGCCTGCAAGCTGCCCAAGAACATCCGGGCGCCTATCGGGACGCTGCTTACAGACCTGCCTGAGGAATTCATCGCGGTTGATTATGACAAATTGCGGAAGATTCTGTTCGGCGGCCCCATGATGGGAATCGCCGTACCTACGCTGGCGATTCCCATTCAGAAAAACACCTCCGGCGTTATCCTGATGACCGCCGAAGAAACCTACCAGGACCCTGAGGGCCCCTGTATACGGTGCGCCCGGTGTATCAGGAACTGCGCCTGCCGGCTTTCCCCGGCGATCATGAATCAGGCCCTTGAAGCGGGGGATCTGGACGAGGCGGTTGCGGCTGGTTTGATGGATTGTATCGAATGCGGGAGCTGCAGTTATATATGCCCGGCCCGAATCAAGCTGGTCCAGCGGTTCAGGATAGGAAAACAACGGCTGCGGATCCGCCAGGCTCAGGAACAGGAACGGAAAAAGGCCGCCGAAGCGCGCGCGGCCCAGGCGGCGCCGGCTTCAGCGGAAGCGGCGCGGAAATAAGGAATCATCATGGCAGAAATCAATCAAAGACCTATGCTGTTGGCGTCAAGTCCTCATATTTCGTCTCCGGCGTCGGCCCGGACTCTGATGCTCCAGGTGCTTGCCGCCCTGGCGCCGGTAACAATCTTCGGGATTGCGATTTTCGGGCTTCCGGCCCTTATCAACACGGCGGTATCCGTTGCTGCGGCGGTGGGGGCGGAAGCGCTGTTCCGGCGTATCACCAAACAGGAGCGCCGGATTGCGGACCTGTCCGCGGCGGTGTCCGGCCTGTTGCTGGCCCTCGTCCTTCCCCCGTCTACTCCCTGGTGGATGACCGCCTTGGGCGCGGTCTTCGCGGTGGTCGTGGCAAAGGAATTTTTCGGCGGCCTGGGGGCCAATGTGTTTAACCCCGCCCTCATAGGCCGGGCCTTCCTCATCATGAGCTTCCCCGCGGCGATTACGACGTGGAACCGGCCTATGGGTTTTGCCGCCGATGTGGTAACCGCCGCCACCCCCCTGGGGATTCTGAAACAGGGCGGGACCGTGGCGGATATAGGAGCGGACTTTGCCGGGGCGGGCCTTTCGGCTGCGCCGGATTATTGGTCTACTATCAGGACCCTGTTTTTCGGAAACCACGGGGGCTGCATAGGAGAGACGTCGATCCTGCTCATCCTTGCCGGAGGGGCGTTTCTTCTTATCAGGAAGGTTATTGACTGGCGCGCTCCGGCGGCCATGATCGCCGCCGTCTTCACGTCCTCCCTCATTTTGGGGATGGACCCCCTGGCGGGCGTTCTGACCGGCGGGGCGATGTTCGGGGCGGTGTTTATGGCTACCGATTATGTGTCCGCTCCGATGACCGGCGCAGGCAAACTCGTCTTCGGGTTCGGGGCGGGGCTTATCACGATCCTTATCCGTAAATGGGGTAATTATCCGGAGGGGGTAACCTACGGCATCCTCATTATGAACGCATGTACGCCGTTCCTGAACCGGCTCTTACAGAAGAAATACGGATTTGTCCCGAAAAAGAAGAAAAGCCCCGGGTTCCCCGGAAACGGCGGGAAGCAAAAGCTGGAGGCGTCAAAATGAAAGATATGTTGAAATTGGGCGTAATTCTGGCGTGTTTCGCTACGGCGGCTTGCGTCGGATTGGCCCTGGTGTACAAGATTACGGAAGAAATCATCGCCCAACGGTCCCAGGCGGATCTGGAAACGGCTCTCAAAGACCTGTTCCCCAGTGCCGACGCGTTTTCGGACATTACCGGGGAGATCCCCAGTCCGTACGATACAGTGAGTTTTGGCAGCCAGTACGCGATAAAGCAGGGGGACGCCCTGCTGGGAACGGCTATCCGGGCTTCAGGGCCCAGCTATGGCGGCCTCATTACAGTACTGGTAGGCGTTGGATCGGACGGCAGGATTACAGGGGTTAAAATCCTTGAACACCAAGATACGCCGGGCTTGGGGGCCAACGCCGCCTCGCCCTCGTATTATGTGGATAAAACCGCGAAGCTTACCTTCTACGGCCAGTTTGCGGGAAAGCCGGTAAGCGATCCCTTTGAAGCGAAGGAAGATGTGGCGGCCGTAACCGCGTCTACGATTACAAGCCGGGCGGTGGCGTCGGTGGTCAAAGCGTCGGGAACCGCCGCAGCCGCGTGGATGAATGTCCAGGGAGGCATACAATGAAAAGCCGGCAATTGTTTGCGATATTTACAAACGGCATAATCAGGGAAAACCCTCTGCTGATGCTGATGATAGGCCTGTGTTCGTCTCTGGCGGTTACCACCGCAGTGGCTAACGGTATAGGGATGGGGATCTCTATGACCTTCGTCCTCCTCATGTCGGAACTGGTTATCAGCGCGTTCCGCAAACTCATCCCCGAATCGGTGCGTATTCCCGTGTTCATCATCATCATCGCCGCGTTCACGACGGTAATTGATTATGTGCTGCGGGCATGGTTTCCGGACCTGTCTCAAGCTATGGGGGTCTTTATCCCCCTTATCGTGGTCAACTGCATCATCATGGGCAGGGTTGAGGGTTTCGCCTCCAAACAGCCCCCGATCAACGTGATCTTCGACGCCCTGGGCATGGGGCTGGGGTACACCTGGGTCTTGACCGCGATTGCCCTGGTACGGGAGCTCCTGGGGAGCGGGACTATCCTGAACTTCCCGGTATTGCCGGACAGCTACCAGCCCATCTTGTTTTTCATTCTGCCTCCCGGGGGTTTCTTCGTGTTTTCCCTGTTCATTTCTCTCAATTTCTTTATTAAATCCCGGCTTACACGGCCCGCCGCCGCGGCTGCGGGTTCCGAAGACCGGGCCGTTGCGGAGGACCGGGCATGAATCTTTTTAAAATTTTTATCGCCGCTTTTTTAATTGATAATGTGGTGCTTATGCGGTTCCTCGCCCTCTGCCCGTTTATTGGCATGAGTACCAGCGAGGATAAGTCCATAGGCATGGGTCTGGCCGTAACCTTTGTTACGGTCTTAGCGACCTGCGTTACCTGGCCGATTTACCGGTTTATTCTGGAGCCTCTGGGTCTGGATTTTCTTAAACTGCTGGTCTTTATTCTGGTTATCGCCAGCCTGGTCCAACTGGTAGAATTTTACCTGAAAAAATCAGCCCCGGCGCTTTACGGGTCTATGGGCATCTACCTTGCCCTGATTACCACGAACTGCGCTATCCTGGCGGTAACCCTGGACGCGATTTCCAACGGGTATAATTTCGTGGAATCCCTGGTCTACGCCGCCGGCGTTGCCTTGGGCTTCCTGCTGTCCCTCCTTTTGCTGGCGGGCATACGGAAGCGGATCAGGACCAGCCCCATTCCCACGTTTCTTAACGGAACGCCCATACTATTTGTTACGGCGGCGCTCCTGTCCGTGGCGTTTATGGGGTTCTCCGGGTTAGTGAAATAGGTTGGCGAAATGAGTCTGTTCCAAAACGGTTGCGCGCTAAACGCCCGTGGTTTTGGAACAGACTCTCGCGGTTTTTCAGGCTGAAGCCTGCGGACCAAAAGTTCGGCAAAACTGCGTTTTTTAATGGCTGCTGTTCCGAACCTGAAGTTTTTGGAACAGCCTCAATTTATAGAAGGAATGTGCGATGAGTATCGTATTGATAACCGCTGTTTTTGCGGCGGTACTGGCTTTTGTATTGGGGACGGCTCTTGGGTTTTTCCGGCAGGTTTTCGCCGTAACTCAGGACCCGCTGGCGGGTCAAATTCGGGAAGCCCTGCCGGGGGCTAACTGCGGGGCCTGCGGGTATCCGGGCTGCGACGCCTATGCTTCGGCGGTGGCCAAAGGGGAAGCGGGAATCGCCGGGTGTTCCGTTGGCGGGCCGGCGGCAGCGAAGCGGCTTGCAGCCCTCGTCGGCGGGGACGCTGAGGTTGTTCCGGTAGTGGCGGTTCTGGCCTGCCGGGGATCAAAGGACCGGGCGCCGGAAAAAGGCGAATATACCGGCGTAAGGACCTGCCGGGGGGCCAAACTCTCCGCCGGGGGAACCAAGCTCTGCGCCTGGGGCTGCCTGGGCTTTGGGGACTGCGCGGCGGTCTGTAAATTCGGCGCCCTCAGCATTGGGGAGAACGGGCTGCCCCGGATTGATAAAACCAAATGTACGGGGTGTAAAATCTGCACCGGCGAATGTCCTCAGGGCGTACTCCGCGCGGTCCCCCGGGATCAAGAGGGATCGCTTGTGTTTTGTTCCAACCGGAATCCTGTCAGGGCCATGGTGATGAAGACCTGCAAGGCGGGGTGCATTAAGTGCGGACTCTGTGTGAAAAACTGTCCGCGGCAGTGTATTGTTATGGATAATGGAATTCCCCTTGTCGATTACGGCAAGTGCGATTCGTGCGGAACCTGCGTTTCAAAATGTCCGACTAAGGTATTTAATCTGCTGCGGGACGCCCAGGCGGTATGAATATAACCGACAGGATTTATGCAACCTTAGGCGACATCATTGGGCTTTCTCTTTTCTCCTCGCTGAAGGAACATCCGCTTCTTGGCGCCTTGCGGGAAGTGTTGGATGATCTTTCGGAAGAAAGAAATGAAGACCTCATGTACGGCATCCCCGACACCTACCTGGAAATTGTTGAGGATTGGGCCGCGTTTATAACCGCATTTGTTCAAACCCAGCGGGATTATTCATTCTATATTACGCTGGGACATTTAACCCTCGGCGATGATAATCCCTATACCCGGGCTGCGGAAAATCAGGAAAATCCACCGGCAATACTCTGTTCCCTGGCCAAGACCGATCTTTCCCGGCTTGGGCGCATCGCTTCGTTCGAGATTCATAGTTTGGGCTTTCACATCGCGGAAATTCTCCGGAAGAACGGCCTTGACCAGATCGCCGGAAACATTGAAGAAGAATCCCGCGTTCTTTGGGCTGCCGAAGGGAAAAAATCCCGGGGCGAATATTCCGATCTTATCCTCAAACTCTTTCCGGAAAATGCAAACTGGGGGGCCGCCCTGCCGGCCGTAACGGAACATCTGCGGATAAAAGGCGCGGGTATTCTTGGACAGTATGATTTTTTTATCTGGGCCTCGGCTTCCATTTTTTCGGATTTTTCCCGTCCTCACGCCCCGGTTGATTTTGCCCCGGGGGGCGGGGGAGCCCGTCCGCTTTCGCTTTTTTTGCTGCCGGTTCGCAATCCCGATCCGGTTGCCATCGCCGATTTTTACGGCTATGAAGATCAGCGGTCCGTGGTGGCGGCAAACACCATCAGGTTTTTAGAAGGGAGAAACGCCAACAACCTGCTCCTCTATGGGGACCGGGGAACCGGTAAATCCGCCACTATCAAGGCGGTATGCAACGAATACTCCGGACGGGGCCTTAAACTGATCGAGATTAACAAATCGGATCTGGCTGAGTTTTCGGAGGTACTGGAAACGCTGGCAAGCCGCCGTTCCCGGCGTTTTATCGTGTTTATTGACGATCTGTCTTTTGAATCCGCCGACGACTCGTTCATGAACATTAAAGCCATGTTGGAAGGGGGGCTCGAATCCAGGCCGCCTAACGTGGTGATTTACGCCACCAGCAACCGCCGCCACCTGGTGAAAGAACAGCTTGCCGACCGGCCAACCACCGCCCAGGCCGCCGAGTCCGTTTCTACCGGGGATGTCCGGGCCTTCGACACCATGCAGGAGCAGTTCTCCCTGGCGGACCGCTTCGGCGTTACGGTGGTGTTTACCACTCCCGGGCAGGAAGAATACCTGCGTATTGCCGAACATATCGCCCGCCGCCGGGGCGTCCTGCCTGACCCTCTCCCCGCTCTTGGAGGGGAATGCAGGACCCGTTTCCGGGAAAACGCCCTCCGCTGGGAAAAGTGGTTCAACGGCAGATCCCCCCGGACGGCGGTGCAGTACGTGGACTGGCTTGCCGGTGAAAAAAGCGGCGCATCCGGGCCGCGGTTTCCCTGGGAGTAAGGCCCCATCCCGCTCCACCCCTCCATCCGCACTACCGCAACATGAGAAAATAAGGCGTGTTGAACCGCCGGCTTCCTAGCAGCATGAGGTTCTTACAGCGGCGATCTGAGCCGCCCTACCGCCAAGGCAACCGAATGCTTCAGTTCTCCCACGGATGTACGTTTAAGCACTACCAAACGGAATATGGCGGCTTCGATTATTCCATATAACAGATCGTCCGCCGCGCGGACATTGAGCGGATCGATTTCCCCCGCCCGAATCCCCTCGATCACCATAGTCGCCAGGATATGGCGCAGCCGCACAGTACGCCGCCTGACCTGGTTGTCCGGGCAGGCATCGTTTTTAGGCAGGTTAAGCAGGAAATTCAGGATTACCGATAAAAGACGGCGGCTTTCCTCCAGGCGTTCAAGGATGACCAGCAAAATTCTGGTGATTTTTTCCGCGCACGTGAGTTCCCGGTTTTCTTTAACGGAGAGAATGTCTTTTTCCACCTTTCCTAAAAGCTGCTTGATCGAATAATTGAAAATCTCCCGCTTGTTTTTGAAATAGGTATATAAGGTCGTCCTGGTAATAGCGCAACGGTCGGCGATCTTTTGAAACGTCGCGTTTTCATAGCCCTCGTCTATAAAAACATCCAGGGCCTTCTCCAGAATTTCCCGCTGCCTTTTTTCATGCTCTACTACAATGGACACAACCGCCGCTCCTACAATGTTTCGTATTGATAAAAATATGAACGGATCGCTCCATTGGTAATTTCCTTACAGGAGTCTGCTTTCTTTCCAAAGTGGGATTCAAAACCCGGATGGCTGGTAATGATCCCCAGTTTCCATCCGGGAAAATTCCGGCGTACTTCCGCCATGTTCCGGTAAACCGCCTCCGCCGCGCCGGGATCTCCCAACCGTACGCCGTAGGGCGGGTTGGTTATGATGAATCCCTCAGGTTCGTCTTTTCGCTTCCTCTCCGCGTCTTGTTCCCCCGGGAACGCGGACCGGCTGCGGGGCTTTCCTCCGCCGGGCGGCCAGCCGTTCCCCGCATCCTCCAGGGAGGCCCTTCGCAGATCCGGCAACCAGGAGCCGCTGGGCAGCGGAAGACCCTCGCCGTCTTCCCGGTGTTTCTGGATGCGGCCCCTTTCCAACGAAACGGTTTTGCCTTGGGCCAGATCACAGGCCCGCTGAAGGTTCGCCTTGGCGGCGGCAAGGGCCCGTTCATCCGCGTCGCTCCCATAAATACGAGTAGTTCTGCTGAAATCGACCCTGGCCAGCAATTCTTCCCGGACGGCTTGCTCAACCGCCGGATCCGCGAACAGCATATCCTGTAAGGCGAACCTCCGGCCCACCCCAGGGGCCATGTCCCAAGCATAGAGGGCGGCCTCGACAGCGATGGTCCCCGACCCGCAGAAGGGGTCCCAGAGGGGATATTTCCGGCGCCAATTCGCCAGGAGCAGCAGGGCGGCGGCGGTGGTTTCCCGCAGAGGCGCGACGCCCCCCTCAACACGGTAGCCCCGTTTAAATAGAGGCGGACCCGACAGATCCAGGAGCAGGGAAACCTGGTCCTTTTCAATGTAAACCCGCAGATCCGCCTTTTTTCCCAGCTCCGGCAACCGGGCAAGGCGCCGGCGCTCACAGAGCCTCCCGGCGGCGGCCTTGTGAACTACCGCCTGAATGCTGGTTTCCGCCATAAGCCGGGATCGGTTGGTCCTGACCTTGGTTACCGTAAGCCCCATTCCCCGGGGAATGTACGTTTCCCACCGGACGTTCCGGGTTCCCTCAAAAAGGGCGTCAAAATCCCCCGCCGGGAACAAGGCCGTTTCCAGCAGAACCCGGTCGGCGGCCCGCAGCCCCATAAGAGCGCGGTACAGACCGGATAATCCGGCCGTAAACCTGACCCGGCCATAGCCTCCGTCTATCACGGAAAGCCCCAACTTCCGTATTTCGTTTAACACGACTTTTTCCGCTCCCACAGCGCAGAGGGCTACGGCGGCAACCATAGATTCCATAGGATTAGTATAGCATATTTTGATACCTTGTCGAAGGGAACAACGGGCAACTGGACTTTACCCC
>JAIRSS010000067.1 GCA_031255315.1 Spirochaetaceae bacterium | reverse complement strand
TATTTCGTACAAACGATCCATTAAGGCTTTATTAAGACTGATGACTTTTCCATACTCACCATCAACAGATATATTGGCATACCCATACCAAATATTCCTACTCGTTCGCTTTCCATCATTTGAAGCGTATGTTTCATCAAACAGAACTTTCATTTTTGTTATCCTCCAATCCATGTAATTTATTCATTTTAAAATATCATGTATATATATTTTTTGTCAACTTGCTTTTATAATATTCTTCAATAAATTTTCAGGTGAAATTGCGCATAACGTTCAGGCTGTATATGATGGTTTTGTGCCAGCAAAAGAAACGCACAGCATTTCCAGGACACAAAAACTGTGGGTGGAGTGAGCCGCGGGAGGCGGGAGTATAAAAAGAAATGAACCCGCTATATATAGTGTTCTATGAGGCCGAAAACCACTTTTCCGACAGCTTCGGTTGCCAGCCAAACCAAATTTGGCTGCGGAAAATAGTTTTTCAGGGGGGAACACATGGTAAAGAAAATTGCATTTGGTTTGGCGCTGTCGATACTTATCGCCGGCGGGGTTTCGGCAATAGATTTTGGAAAAATTAATTCCAGCCTCGGGCAAAAAAGTTTTACCGTTGATCTGTACAGCGGGTTGTTCGGTAATAATGGCGGGGCAAACTTTGAATGGGGAATCGGCGGCCTGCCGATAACCCTGGGTCTGGGGTTGTCGCCGTTTATTATCGGCGAGTATGCCTACGGGCCGGGTATCATCCCGATTTAGGCGTAAAGGGCCTTGATGTATACGCGAACCTAACCCTGGGCATAGGGAATATATTTTTTATACCCATACCGTATCCAGTCTTCGGGTTGCATCTAGGAGCGCGGTATTTTTTTGGTCCGTCGTTTGGAGTATTTGGGGAATTCGGCTGGGCGTCAACCGCTAATTATATCAAGGGCGGCATAGCATTTAAAATCGGATAGGGAAATCGTAATGAGGCGGGGGCTGCCGATCAAAAAAATGAGCCCCGCAGCCCAAACACCTTCTGAACGGAGATGTATGCGCTTCGATCCCCCGGCCCGGAACGTATACAGCCAATCCGGGTAATCTTGCGGAATTCTCTACAATACGGGTATACTACCCCCATGTTAGACAAACTTACCCAAAAAGTAACCGACGCCCTCCGGTTTGTGTCCGGCAAATCGGCCATCACGGAAAAAAACATTGATGACGCGGTAGACGCCATCAAGCTGGCCCTCTTGGAGGCGGATGTAAACCTGCGAGTCGTCCGCCGGTTCGTCAATTCCACAATAGAGGAAGCCAAAGGCGAAAAGGTTCTGCGCTCGGTGGACCCCGGGCAGCAGTTTGTCAAGATTCTTCACGATAAACTCGTTTCGTTCCTGGGCGGCGGCGAGCCGGGAGGGCTCAAACTGAAGGGGCCGGATACTATCTCGGTCATTCTGATGCTAGGGCTTCAAGGCGCAGGGAAGACCACCACCTCCGCGAAACTGGCCCTCAGACTCAAGAAAGAAGGCCGCAAACCCCTCCTGGCAGCCTGCGATCTGGTCCGTCCCGCAGCGGCGGAGCAGCTTTCCGTTATGGGCGGCAGGATAGGTGTACCGGTCTTCCGGGCAGAGGACGCGGGGCTTGAGTCCCCGGACAGCGTAAGCGTTTACCGGGAAGCCCTGCAATACGCCCGGAAGAACCTCATCGACACGCTGATCGTAGACACCACGGGCCGCCTCCAGATCGATGAGCCGATGATGGAGGAACTCTCCCGCCTTAAAGACGCCGCCAAGCCGGATGAACTGCTCCTGGTAGCGGACGCCATGACCGGTCAGTCCGCTGCGGACATCGCCCGAACCTTTGACGAAAAGATAGGGCTGACGGGGGTCATCCTCACCAAGTTCGACTCCGACACTCGGGGCGGCGCGGCCCTCTCCCTCAAGACCGTTACCGGCAAACCCCTCAAGTTCACCGGGACGGGCGAAAAACCCGAAGACCTGGAGCCGTTCCACCCGGATCGCACGGCGGGCCGTATTCTGGGCATGGGAGACGTCGTAACGCTGGTCGAAAAAGCCCGGACGGTCATCGATCAGGAGGAAGCGCAGGAACTCCAAAGAAAGATGGAGAAAGAGAGCTTTACCCTGGAAGACTGGCTCTCCCAACTCCGGGCGGTAAAGAAGATGGGTTCCCTCAAGTCCATGTTAGACATGATCCCCGGCATGGCCGCCCAGATCAGCGAAGAGGATATTAATAAAGAAGACTTTAAGCGCCAGGAAGCCATACTATCCTCCATGACCCGGAAGGAGCGGGCTAACCACCTCATCGTCGGCCCCTCCCGGCGCGCCCGCATCGCCCGGGGTTCCGGCGCTTCGGTGGCGGAAGTGGCGCGGCTCCTCAAAAAGTTCGAGAAGATGCGCTCCATGATGAAGAAGATGGCGAAAAAGGGGAAGAACCCCGCCCAGGCTCAGGCGATGCTGGCCCAGTTCCAGAGGGGAATGTAGGCCGCGCAGATCCGGGGAACACGGCGGCAAGGATATGCCGGGCTTCAACCGCCGGAGAGCGGGAGCGCTCAATACCCCCCACGTCCGGACTCGTACGCCGAGTGCCGCCGCCTTTTCCGCCTGCATTGACAGAAGACGACACTCATCATTGCGAGAGTGCAATAAATTGTTGGGTGAAGCAATCCAGTAAAGCGTTCGCCTCCTTTGGATTGTACGCCGCCCGGCAGTTTGCCGTATGTTTGCAATGACGCTATAGAACATAAGGTTTCTTCTCGTCGAACTCACGTGAAGTGCTGATGCTTCAGGACGCAGGACGTGCGTGACGCCTCAAAACAAAACCTAGCCCAAACAACTCTAATCCCTGTTAGACTTCGATTTAAAATTCGATTATGGGGCATTATGGCGGGCTTTTGAGCCACTGATAACTCTTTACCCTGACTAAAATTAGAGCTTTGAGTTTGTTCCAAAACTAATTGACTGTGCGCTAACGTTCCCGGCATAGCCGGAGGCACGGTTTTGGACCAGACCCCTTTGTATAATTTTTGTAGTATAACGACTTAAACCATTTCGGCTGGGTTTTAGTTTTGAGAAACCGGCCTTTTTTCGGTTGGATTAATTTGAGGCAACACGCAGGATTGAATCTTTGCCTTTTTTTCTGTATATTAGAGGGATATGCTTTTTGTGGGGAGTCATTTATGCGGAAAATTCCAGGTTTTCTATGTGCGGCGGCAGCGAGCCTTGCGGTGTTGTCCTGTTCAAATTTTGCTATGCCTGAACGGATACACATTAAGGCGGGAATTAATCCGAACATTCCGGTATCGTCAAAATTCAATTTTACTGAAAACTTTCAGAAGGAACTGACTGCTGTTTTTGCTGATGCGTCTACTGATGGTGAAAAAGGAATCAGGGTTCTTGATTATAGAGTCGGCGGCGAAGCCGGTGATGTTCAGAAATTTCTGATCTCTTTTCCCCTGAAAGAACAATCGTTGGATTTTGAGAAGTATTTAGGCGAAGATTCGGGCCTGAACGAGGAATTTCAAAATATAAAGCAGACGTTTACGTTAGATCCCCTGTCAACAGGAGACGATAATAAAATTTCCATTGATATGAAGGAGACGATTAAAGATATTCTGACAAAGACTGCTTTTCCTGTCCAGCCTCTTCCTGGCAGTCGGGGAAGCGGTTCCGTTTCGCCAATAACGGTTAACGCGACAGGCTTTACGAGTTTGAGTTTTCATAAAGGCAGCCTTATATTAACACTTACCCTTCAGGGAGCGAATTTGGGCGGCGGTTCTATAACGTTAGAGAATTTTAGAATCAATTCGACAGCCTCCAGTGAATCGTCGTATACCGTGTCTTCCGGCCGCCCGGCAGTGGTATCCTTTCCGCTGGCTGGGAAGACCTTAGAAAAGACCCTTTCCATATCGTTTTCGTATCAGTCACCGGCAGCGTTTACCCTGTCGCCGGAGATTAAATTTTCTGATGACGCCATAATAAAAACGGCGCAGGGGATTTCTTTTACTGATGTTGCTAATAAGCAGGTGGGGAATTCAACAATAGAGAGTGGCGCGCCGTCTGAATTTGTTCAGGCCAAGATTAGCGCGGGGTCTCTCAACCTTGATAGAAGCGCGCTAAAAGGGATCGGCCTCGGGCTTGCCGGCCTGGTAATCATGCAGGATGACAACCCGGGCGCGCCGGCTTATGGCGGAACACCGCTTAATAAGGGATTGGCGGATGTTAGGTTTTCGGGCGCTTCCGGCGCGGCTAATCTGGCGGGAAAAATGTTCAACCCCAAGCCAATAAGGGTGTCCGGCGTCTACTCGCTGAGGGTAGAACGGCCCGATACTGAAATCTCGTTTAACGACAAGGGCGCGCTGGAAATCCCGGTTTCTTTTAGTGTGGGAGAATTCAGCACTGTTTATATCAGCGGCGATCAGGTGCTGGATAATTTTAATAATGATCGCGGTCCTGACGGCCGCCCCGCGAAAAAGATTTCCGCTTCTTTTGATGAATTAGCCGAAACAGTATCTGCCATTACGATAAACGAAGTCGGCGTGAAGATGACGTTCGGCGAGAGCAGTATAAAAGATTTGATGATGACCGTAAAATCCGTCCCCTTCGAGGTGAACGCGACACGGGAAATTCAAAAGGGCGCCGCGGAAAAATTTACCAATAGAACATCGACGCCGTCAACGCCTTCTGTTGGTTTTGATATACAATCCAATCGTTCCGTACCGTTTTACGTTACGCTTGCCTCCAAGAATGCAGTCGCCGTTCCGGTTTTTGAGTTGGAGCGTATTATTCCCGGCCAAGAAGTTACTATTATTGATTGTACGGCGGAAGTTGTTTTTGACTGGAAGGAAGCAACTATTGATCCGGGCTTGGCGGATGATTTTGCCAGCGGATCTTTTCCTGATACAACGGGAGGATTTTCTCTTTCCGACAGCGAAGACATGGAAACGATGTTAAAGGATGTCGAATTTGAGAACATTCAGGGGTATCTTTTCTTTAGCGGTCCGGATCTTAATGCAACGAATACGATAACGCTTAATTTGGCGGCGGGAACCGATAGTCTCTACAACGACTCTCTTGAGATTATCAAAGAGCCTCTGGCCCTGCCGGCTAAAGGTGATGAATCGTTTACGGGCGACCTTGAAAAATCCAATTCCAGCTTAAACTCTCCAATTGACTTTACGGAAGTTTTTAACGGTATGCTTGAGGGGACCCCTTTAAAGATTACGTACGGGATGCAATTTAAGCCGAAGAACGGGGGCTCGTCTGGTATTACCATAACGAGAGCAATGGTTGACGGCAGGGACGGCGTAAATGCCTTTAAAGCCGATCTTGTGGTTGTTGTTCCCCTGAAACTGAAGGCCAAATCCGGAGGAGCAACTATTGACCTAACCAAATTCCTGGGCGAAATGGAAGGCCAGAATATGCTGAGTTTTGTGGAAAGCACGGGAGACGGACTGGACGTGGCCTTTAGCACCCTAACGCTGAATATTAACTTGAGCGGAGCGTTTATTGAAAATGGAAGGCTTATAATCAACAGAGACCGTGATGACGAAGCCGGTGATATTGAGATTCCGTTAACCGGTAAGAATATCAGTCTTCCATTGGCCCCCAAGCTGGGGCCAAGCAAGCGGTTCACGCCTACAGGAGTCATATTAAAACTTGAAAATGGGGGGTATCTGAACGTACCTCCGAGGTTTGGTCTGTTAAGCCTTAGCATCAATGCCGGCATCGACGCCACTATTGATCTAAAGGAGATGTCAATATGAAAAAACTTTACGCCTGTATTGCGGTGTTGTTAGCCGGCGCGGTATCATTGTGGGCGGATCTTCCCTCCGGGATTGCGGATATTCCCCCCAGGGGTTTTGAATTGGGCGTTAACGGGAGGATCAGCGTTGCCAACAGTCATATCAGTATGTTCGATATTTTTAAGAAAACCATAGAGCTCGATTTTACCAAAGAGCCTCGGCCTCTGTACGTCGATGTGGGCGCCAATCTTGATTTTTTTATAAATCTGAACATCCAAGAGGAAATGGGGTTTGGATTGTTTTCCGGTCTTGAATTTTTGGGGCAGTTTGCCCTTTCCAAGGAACTGCAAGAATTTCTTCAAGGGAACGAACTTAATAAAACCTATAGCGGGGATATAGGGATCGGCGGGTCGGCCTTCATGGAAGTGGGCGCTCACGGGTATTTCCATGTTGGGCAGAACCGGGAAAAACGGTTCAGAATCGCGGTGCGTCCGGCCTATTATTTCCCTCTTGTGTATATGAAGCCTAACGCTCATTATATCATTCGTACCAGCAGCACCGGAGGCGTCTACGCCGATTTTGAATACGACTTCGCCCTCTATACGCCTTTTGAGATGGAGGACACGGGAAGCGGCGATATAACGGATGCGTTGAATTCTATCAAGCTAGATCCTTCCAACCTTTCCGGCCAGGGAGGCGTTGACATAACCGCCGGGGTTGATTATTCGATTTTGCCGAAACTGTTATCAATCGGAGCCGCCGTAACCCACATCCCCCTTTTCCCTTCCCAGCTTACGAATAAAGCCGTAATACGGGGGGGTAAAAAACTGGATTCAAAGGATATACTAGACGATCTGCTAAACAATGGAAGCATAGACGATCTGTTGAAAGACAAGGTGATTGAATCTTCTCACGACAACCTTCAGATTTTCAGGCCCTTTAAGTTTGGGGTCCACGCGGTCTACACTCCTTTTCGGTACAAAGTTTTTTCCCTGGCCCTTATCCCTCAAATCGGGTACGCCTACAATGACACATACCTGCAACCCCATTCTTTTGAATGGTCGGCGAAGGCCCGGATAGGTCTTTTCAATATAATGCGATCAAATTCTCTGCTTGCCTTTACCTTTAGTACCGGCTATGGGGACAATATGTGGAACCATGGGATCGGCGTAACCCTGAACTTGAGGGCCGTCCAAATTGACATTGGCGCGGCCTCTCTGTCCGAAGACTTTAGAAAAAGTTTTGCCATCAATGGCTTAGGTATTACTACGGGGGTGCGCTTCGGCTGGTAATTCGGCGGCCTCTTTTCCGAACAGCCCGTCAAGGTAGGCTTTTAAGTCTCCCTTGATGGGCATAAGGTAAAGGTTGAACCGGTTCCTGGCGCAGAAATCCAGCACCCGGCGGCCAAATTCCACGTTCCACTCCAGAGTGGGGCGGAAGGTTTTTGGAAACACCGCCCGGTTGCGGGATTCCCAGTAGTTCCGGTTCGACCCGGAAAGTACCGGGGTAACGCCCCAGAAAATTTCTTTCCCCTCAAGATATTCAGCGTAAATTTCCAGCAGCCTGAGATCGAAAAACGGCTGGCTCATAAACCCTTCCGCTCCGGCTTCTTCTTTAATACGAACATACTCCAGTTCATACCGTATGTTGGACCGGTACGGATCAAAGGCCGCGTAGAGCCGCAGTTCCGGCATTTCCGCTTTCAGCTTGCGGATAAAAGCAACGGTTTCGGTGGGGTAGGTCCGGTGCGTCTTATCCCGGGGAGGGTCCCCGGCAACAACCAGCGCCCGGCGTATCCCCCCGGAACGGAACAGGTCCCGGTGCGGAAACGGCTCGTTCAAATCGAAATCAATAGCGCGGATGTGGGGCATGCAGTCAGGTATGAACGCCCCCGCGCTATAAGTGGATGCAGTCAATTCCGCCAGCATTCCGCAGGCGTCCCAGGAACGGAGGGAAAACCGCAGGATGTCCGGCGCGTTTATACGGCTGATTTGGGGAAACGCCGCCGCGGTAATTACCGCATCCGCCAAGGCTTCCCGGCTGCGGGGAACCGCTTCAAGAGAGACCAGCATACCTATCCGCTATAAGAAGCGGTCCAGGTCCGCAGTTCCGTGCGGAATACCGGCTGCCCGTTCTCCTGCCGCCCTTCTACCGCAAGCCCAAAATCGCAGGGGTTCTCCCCGCCGGCGGGCCGTTCTCCGGGACCTATGCCGTTCCAACTGCCTGGCCCGGCTATCGGAGCCGTCCAAAGGCTGGTAACTTCCCCGTACACCACCTCTCTCAAATAATTGATGTCCAGGCGCATTATATCGGCTTTCTCCAATACGTCAGGTTCAACAAGGTCCTGAACCCACTGGATATACCGAGCGTTGTTGACATGGCCGTTGTAATCAATATCAGAAAAGAGGGCCCGCCGGTCTCCAGCCTTAGCCATGTCCGGGGGACTGTTCAGCCCTCCGGCGCCGCCGGGGAGGGCGTTGATCCCTTTATTGGGGGGCAGGGACTCCACCACCTGCTGAACCCGCAGGGGCCGCCGTTTTTCCCAATCCAGAACCAGCCAGCCGCTTCTGCCCCGCGCCACGGGTTTGTCCTCCGCGTCTCTGATGTCGTAATCCCGGACGGCAAAGAGCCGGTCCGCGCCCAGCGGCCAGCTCCGCACGGTAAGGGTTTCTCCGTACCTGGGACGGCGTTCCATCAGCGCCGTCATACGGGACAACACCCATAACTGCCCGGTACGCGCCAGATCATCCCGGCCTACCCCCAAGTCGGCGGCGTGGTTTATGGCCGCTTCCTGAAACAGATCAACGGTAGAAAAAAGAGTCAGCCGGTCAGACCTGTCCACATGTCCAAAACGGACGGATACGGTTTCAATCCAAATATCTTTCATACGGGCTATGATCCCATATAATGTAGTTCGTTTCAATATGCCTTATACGCCTAAGGCGGAGAACCTCCCGGTTTTTAGAGAAATATTGACAAACAATCCGATATACAATAGTCTATATGAAAATCTGGAGGGTATCTCAAAGGAAAAGAAAGAAGAGTATGCATCACAAAACAATATACGCCGTTAGTTCTGTTTTGCTTTTGGTTTTATTCAATTCTTGCATGTCCTCAAGAACGCTGGTTTCGGCGTTTTCTGTAGATGCAGGAATAAAAATATCGTATGGTAGTGTACTAGCAACAATAAACGGAAGAATAAACAATGATTTATATTATTCCGGCGTAGTTGAAGATCCGCTGGCCGATGAAAAACCTTCTGACAATCTGGAAAATTCGCAAGGAACCATAACAAAAGATGATATAAAATATCTTAGCGTGGGAGAGGAATATAATTTTTCTATACTGCCTTCGGAAATTGTTGTTATACATATAACGTCTTTTGACGGCGAGGATGCAGAGGTAATAGCCTATCAAGACGGAAAAGAGGAAACATACACAGTAGAAGGCGCGAATCAAGAGGGATGTTCGATACCGTTTCAGTATAGATAAATCTGGAAGCCGCCGCTCATTACCATCTGTTTGTTCTCCCGGTTGCACGGTGAAAGGCGCTCATACCGGTATGTCAACCATGCAGGCGCGTTGGGCCTCTCTCCCGGCCCGTCATCGTTTCCCTTTGTCAAAATACTCTCCCAGAACGCGGGGCGGATGGTTGTGCCGGGAAAAGAATATCAGCAGCAGCAGGGTCAACACATAGGGCAGCGCCAGGAGGAGGTCCGAATAGTTTGAAGGCATCCCAAGAAAGAGGCAAAGCTGGTAGCCGCTGGATTTTGCGAAGCCAAAGAAGAGGCAGACCCCAAGGGTCGGGAGAATCTTCCAGTTCCCGAAGATAAGGGCCGCTATGGAAAGGTAGCCGTAACCCATGTAGATACTGGGGGAATACTGGGCCGAGATGGAATAGGCCAGGAAGATGCCGCCCAGTCCCGAAAGGGCGCCGCAAATCAGCACGGCGGCGACCCGGGTCTTAGCCACATCACCCCCGGCGGCGTCAAGGCTGGCGGGATTTTCACCGCAGGAACGCAGGCGCAGGCCGAAAGGGGTCTTGTAAAGCACGTACCAGGCGGCGAAGGAAACCACGAGGATCACCGCCTCGAAGGGATACATGTTTTTGAAAAGCCCGCCCAATACCGGTATGCGGGACAAGCCCGGAACGGTAAAGCGGACCGAAACGCCGATCTGGAATTTGTTCGACGCCTCCCCGGTAAGCGCGCTGTTGATGACGCTGGTGAGAAAGGTGGTAAGGGCCATAGCCAGGGTGTTGACCACGGTTCCGGAGATCACCTGTTGGGCCCGGAATTTAACGCAGAGGGCCGCGTGGATCAGGGAAAAGAGGAGGCCCCCCGCCATAGACGCCGCCATTGCCGTGTAGATGAGCCAAGATGTCCCGGATCCGAAGTATCTTGCCAGGATCGTTACCGTCAACGCGCCGGTAAAAGCGCCGAAACCCTGGAGGCCTTCCAGGGCCAGCATCGTAACCCCGCTGCGTTCACAGTAAATTCCGCCGATTGCCATGATCAGAAGGGGCATGGCAAAAGAAAGGCCGTCAATGAAAATCGTGTCCATCAGTGGTTCCCTCCCCCAATAGGACGGGCGGTACGGGAACGAGCGTACCAGCGGATATACGCGGCGCAGGCGCTAAACAGGAGCAGGAAACCTGTGATAACCTGGGCGATTTCCGGGGGCGCTTTGACGCGGGAACTCATGTAAACGCTGCCCTTTTGGAAGATCGTTACCAGTACGGAAGCGAAAACCGCGCCCACCGGACTGGAATTACCCAGGAGAGACACCGCGATGGCGTCATACCCCAGACTCGCCAGCGTCTTTGGAACGATGCTGTTGTAGTACCCCAAATAGTACGTAACCCCCGCAAGGCCCGCGAGAATCCCGGAGATACCCATGGCAAGGACAATGACGCGCCCCTCCCGGACGCCCGCATACTGAGCGGCGTCCCGGTTCATGCCCACCGCTTTAAGTTCAAAGCCCGCCGTCGTCCGCTCCAAAAGGAACCGTATGATGAGCACCGCCGCGGCCGCGATAAGGATGCCCAGGGGAACCGTGGGCCGCAGCCGGCCCAGGCTAAGTCCCGTGATGGTGAGCCGGGCTGCGGGACTGCATACACGGGAAGAACGGGTGATAATATCCGCAAAGTAGGTGTTGATGTAAAAACCCGTTACATAGTTGGTGATGTAATTGAACATAATAGTAGAAACTACCTCGTGGATATTGAACCGGTATTTAAGCAGGCCGACCAGCGCCCCCATACCGCCTCCGGCGGCAATGCCGATAAGGATCACCAGGGGCCGGGCCGCCGGAGCGGGAAGGGGGCTGTATCCTACCAGTACCATCGCAAGGAAACCCGCGCCCAGCATCTGCCCGGCTATCCCAATATTGAACATCCCCGCCTTGAGGGAAACCACCATAGCCAGTGCGGCCAGAAGCATGGGAGCGAGGATACCCAGGAACGAAAGGAAATCGGTGAACATGTTCTGCCCCCCGGCGTAGGACGGCCTCATCATAAACCCCGATCCCTGGAGGAACGCGGCAAACGCCGCAAGGGGGTTTTTTCCCAGGACGAGGAGCAGCGCCGAAGCGGTTATCAGGGTCAGGAACACAAAGACCAGAGGAACCGCCGCCTGGGTGGTCCGGTCTCCGGCCAGAAAGCGCCAAAAGGCGCCGCGTGTACTGTATTTTCCCTTCATTCCTTTACCCCCATCATGTACTCCCCTACTTCATTGGCGCTCAAAGAGTCCGCCGGAGCTATATTCCGGATCTTCCCGTTGTAGATAACCCCTATGGTATCCGCCAGGCTCATCACCTCGTCAAGTTCCAGAGAAATAAGGAGTATCGCCTTGCCCCGGTCCCGCTCTTCAAGAATCTGGTTCTGAATGTTTTCGATGGCCCCTATATCAAGACCTCTGGTAGGCTGAACAAACATGAGGAGGTCCGAATCCAGGGAAATTTCCCGCGCCACGATGGCTTTTTGCTGATTGCCGCCGCTCATGGACCGGGCGGGGGTCTTCCCTCCCTGGCCGCTGCGTATATCGTAACGCCGGATGAGATCTTCCGCGAAATCCCTGAATCCCCCCTCGTTCAGCACTCCCCGGAACGAAAAGGGGGGCAGATAATACCGTTTGACCGCCAGATTATCCTGAAGGGTAAAGTCCAGGATCAGGCCGTATTTCTGCCGGTCTTCGGGAATATAGGAGAGGCCCGCTTCAATACGCTCCCGTATGCGGGCGGCGGTAATATCCTTCCCTTTAAGACGAATGCTCCCCCGGCTGGGCTTGATCAGCCCCGCGACAGCATCGGCGATCTCAATCTGGCCGTTCCCCGAAACCCCGGCAATAGCGAAAATCTCCCCGCCCCTGATGGAGAATGACACGTCTTTTACCACCTCAAACCGCCACTCGTTCCGCACCGTGAGCCCCGCTACTTCCAGGACCGTATCCCGGAACCGGGGGGCCTTCTTCTTTCGGGTAAACGAAACTTCCCGGCCAACCATAAGATTCGCCATTTCCTGAGTCGAAGCGTCCGCCACGTTCAAAACCGTTATCAGCCTGCCCCGGCGCAGGATGGCGCAGCGGCTGGCGATCTTTTTTATCTCTTCAAGTTTATGGGTGATAAGGATGATCGTCTTACCCTTGTCCCGGAGTTCCCGCATGATCGTCAGCAGGAATTCGATCTCCTGGGGGGTAAGCACCGCGGTCGGCTCGTCAAAAATCAGAATCTCCGCGTCCCGGTACAGCATCTTGAGTATCTCCACCCGCTGCTGGATAGAGACGTTTACCTGATCGATACGCAGGGACGGATCGACATCCAGGCCGTAGGAATGGGAAAGTTCCCTGATCCGCCGGGAGGCGCTCTGCACGTCCACCTGGGGAAAAACGCCGAGAATCTTCTTGACCGGCTCCATACCCAGGATGATGTTTTCCGCGATAGTGTACCCCGGCGCCAGCTTGAAGTGCTGGTGTACCATACCGATATTAAGGGCCGCCGCATCGTTGGAAGACGAAAGAACGGCTTTCCGCCCCCGGACGAAGATTTCCCCTTCATCGCATTCGTACATTCCAAAGAGTATGCTCATCAGAGTGGATTTACCCGCCCCGTTTTCGCCGAGGAAGGCGAAAATCTCGCCTTTTTTAATACCGATTGAGATGTCGTCGTTGGCTAAAACGCCGGGGAAACGCTTGGTGATATGCCGCATCTCAACAATGTAATCATCAGCCATCGCATTCCCCCGTTTTTTACCGCCGGTTACAGGCCGGGGAACGCGGTCGGACTATGACCGTTGAAGTTGGCCGCCGGAACGACGCTCCCTGCCTTGAGTTTTCTGTAGGCGTCCTGGAGTTTTTCCAGGGTGTTGGCCGAAAGATTATGCCGGCCCGGAGCGCTCACAAACCCGGTAGAATCCGTGGAAGCCCCCAGCAGATCGTTCTTGCCCTTGAACGTTCCGTCTTTGATGGCGGCAAGCTGCCTGGCGACATTAGTGTGCATCACCTTGAGCGCCGATGTGAGCATGATATTGCCGTTTCCCTTTTTACCGTCGTCGTACTGATCTGTATCAACACCGACAAGATATACGTTGTCCGCTTCTTTGGCCGCGGTAAACACGCCGTTGCCGGAAGCCCCGGCAGCCACAAAGAGAACGTCCACCCCTTGTCCGATAAGAGCTTCGCCCACCACCTTTCCGGTAGCTTCATCGGCAAACCCGCCGATGTAGTTGCCTCCCACCGGTTTGCCGGTTACATCAGTCCCCGCGTAGGAGGGAAGTTCAAGATAAACGGCGTTGCCCCCGTAGTGCTTGTTCGCGTAATTTACGCCGCTCATAAACCCGAACTGATAGTTCACGTTGGAAGGGAAGGCCATGCCGTTGACCACCGCCACTTTGCCGGATTTGGTTTCCAGGGCCGCCGCGATTCCGGCGAAGAACCCGCTTTCCTCCTCGTGGAACTGCATGGAATATACGTTGTCCAGTTCCACCGTATTGCCGGTTGCGTCTGTGGGAGCGGTGTCCACCAGAATCACTTTCCGGTCAGGGTTGTCCTGCAAGATAGCTCCCACCGGGGCGAACTGAAAGCCCGGCAGGACCAGGACGTCGTAATCGGCGATTATATCCGCCACCGCCTGCACCACCTTGGCCATGTCCGGTTCCTTAATGGGAGTAACCGACGCCTCGGGGTTAGCCTTAATGAATTCCAGGATGCCGTTGTAACAATCCTGACCGAAAGACCCATCGTCCACCCCGGAAGTGGTTACAATACCCACTTTAAGCCCCGAAGACGCGGGCTGTTTCGCGCCTCCGGCGTACACGTGCGGGATGCTTCCGCAAATCAGGGCAAGCGCGCAGGTCCATGCAAGAATAGATTTCATTTTTCCTCCTCAATGGAAACATAAAAATAGATAACGATTGCAGGATACTACAGAGAACGAAACATGTCATCCGCGGCTGCGGTTCCCGAAAGGCCGGCCCCGGGCCTGAAAGAACCGGACGCGGGTCTTTGGAAGCAGGTCCGGGGTCTGGAAGAGCCGGAGCCGGGTCCCGGAGAGCGCGGCTTGGGTCTTGGAAAGCCGGAGAAGAGCCGGGAAGAGAAAGGCCCCGCTCCCGAAGCGCCGGTATGCGGTGGATAATTCACGCTCTCTTGCCGATTCCCCGTTTTCGGAGTACATTAACAACCATGAGGTTTAGAAAAAAACAGTATGATAAAAAAGCCGTCCCTAGCTCCGTTACGTTGTGAGAACGCCTATGCAATTCAGATCTACGAAGTCCCCTGATACGCTGGTCTCATTTAAAGAAGCGGTTTTGCGCTGCCTGCCTCCGGACGGGGGGCTTTTTGTACCCGCCTTTGTCGAGGATATGCGGCAATATGTTCTCTATATGGGCCCCGAAACGGGGTATCCCGAAATGGCGGCGACGCTTGCCTCCGG